>VBMQ01000075.1:0-451 GCA_005878375.1 Methanobacteriota archaeon
TGATCACTTTGCCCGGCCCGGTCTTCAGGGGCTTCTGGAGATTCTCATCGACCCAGGCGACGAACTCCTTCGCACGGAGCCCGATGATGTTCGCCTGTTCCCCGCTCGGAATCATGGAGTCGGCGTCTCAACTCAGTCGAATGGCGGGCGTGTAATAAGGTTTCGCTTGTTATCAGTTGCCCACCGCCAAGACATTGGCGGCGTCGGCCTATTTGTATGGGGAAAGGCTTCCGCCCGCCGTGGACCTCGACCTCCCGCGCGTCGTCGTGGGTCTCGGGTTCCTCGTCGTCGCGGCGGCTATGGATTGGAGGCGGCGCCTCGTGAAGGACGCCGTCTGGATCGTGCTTGGCGGCGTTGCGCTCGCGCTCGTGGAGGTTAATCTCCTCGCCGCCAAATCCGGGTGGCAAATCCACTTAATCACCGCGGCAACCGCGATCCTATACTTCGGCGT
>VBMQ01000075.1:598-7253 GCA_005878375.1 Methanobacteriota archaeon
GCGATGGTCGTCGTCGCGCACGGGCTGTACGAGTTCGGCCTTCTCCGTGGTGGGGCGGACGCGAAGGCGGTCATGGCCCTCGCACTCCTCTTCCCGGGCGTGTATCCGCACCTCGGGCCGCTGCCGCTATTCCCGCCCTCTGCTTTCGCCGAGGGGATCTTGCGGGTGTTCTTCCCGTTCGCGTTCGTCATCCTTGTCGACTCGGCTCTCTTGTTCCTGATCGTCCCTCTCCTCTTCCTCGCGCGCAACGCGGCCCGCGGCGACGTGACAATGCCTCGGGCCCTCTTCGGGTATCGAGTGTCCTTGGCGGGAGTCCCGAAGCACGTGTGGCTCATGGATCGAATCGAAAACGGCAAGCCAGTCCACGTCTACTTCCCGCGGCGCGCGGAGGATCGGGACGAACAACTTCGGCTTCTCCGCGAGCACGGCTTCAAAAGAGTTTGGGTAACTCCCCAGCTGCCTTTCGTGACGGCGATGCTCGGCGGTTTCGTCCTGGCGGTGGTAGCCGGGAACCTTCTGCTCGCCCTGTTCGGTGGTCTGGGGCGTTGACGGGGCGACGCAAGGATTATATCCCATCGCCAATACTCTCTTACTCAGCGGTACGACGGCCAAAGCGGTGGGGATACACCCGTTAACCCGGAAGTTAAGCCCACCCACGTTCTCTGCGGTACTGCGGAGCGCGAGCCCGTGGGAAGCTTACCCTCCTTCGGGAGGGCTGGGGTCGGCGACCCAGGTACGCTAGTCGCGCATCCTTGTGGTGCGTGACAAAACGTGCCGTTACAACGGTCGTCGCCCCCTGGAACGCTGTCGGCCGCTACCCTTCCTTTTTCCGGAACCGCCGGAACGCGTAGAGGACGATCGGGAACGCGATCGGGACGATCATCTCGTGGAACTCCGGCACCGAGGTGATCGCGCTCGCGGAGCTCCCCGGGAGCATGACGTTGTTCTGCGCCGTGTAGTTCAGGATCGCCCAGTTCACGAGCACGCCCGGCGGGCTCGCGTTCACGGTCACGTTGATCGAGAGGCTGTGCGCCCCGACGGCGACGTTCGTGAAGTGCCACTTCAGGAGTTGCCCGCTGATCTGGTTCGGCACTGGGTTAGCGTTCTGGTACGTCACCCCGACGGGGAGTGTATCGTTGATCCACACGTGGTTCGCAATCTGACTCCCCGTGTTGTTGTAGAAGACGGTATACATGAGCGTGTCCCCGGGCAGTGCCGTCTTCTTGTTCACGATCTTCGCGACGGTGATCATCGGCCGGTAGGTCGTCGTGTTAGCGGTCGCGACGGAGCCCGTCTGCTTCCGGTTGAGCTGGTCCGTGTAGTTGAGGCCCACCGTGTTCCGCTGCACGACGCCGTCCGGGGCCGTGTTGTTCACCTTGACCGTGATCGTGAAGAAATACGGGGAGAGGCCGTTCACGTTCGTGAAGATCCACCGGTACGTCCGCCCGTTCGTCGAGCTATAGCCGACGCTCGAGCTCTGGTACGCGACGTTCGCCGGTAGCGTGTCATTGATCCAGACGGTGTTCGCGCGCCCCGTGTCCGTGTTGTTGTAGTAGACCGTGTAGACGATCGTGTCGCCTGGCGCGGCGGTCGCCTTGTTCGCGATCTTCGCGACGCGGATGTTCGGCCGGTGGCGGGTGTTCGGCGCGCCCCTTGTCGGCGTGGTGTCGATGTAGAAATCGTTCGCGTCGTTGTCCGAGTCCACGGGCTTTCCCGTCGTCGCGGACTTGAACCGGGACCACGTCTGCCCGTTCCCGACCGCGCTGCTGTACGTCGTGCGGTCAATCTCCGTGCCGTTCACCGCCACGAGCCGGATCGTCGTCTGCCCGTTCGGCAGGCTGTTGCCCGAGAGATCCACCGCCAAATACTCCGCGCCCGAACCCCACGGCCCGATCGACTGGGTGAACGTGTAGATCGTCGCCCAGTTGTTCCCCTGTTTCCGCTGCAGGGTCCATCCGTTGAGGTTCGTCCAGCTCGCCGTCGGGTTCGCGAGCTCGATCCACTCCGGGTTCGGGGAGGGGGAGACCTCGTTGATCACCACGGCGTTGCCGCTCGGCGAGCGCGACGAGCCGCCGGGCGCCCGTCGAATCGCGGTCCCGAGGTCCGCGGAGTCGTAGTTGAACTGCCAGTCCGTCGTGAAGAAGATGAGGGAGTAGGTGGCGGTGAGGTTCAGGGTCCGGCCGTCGAGGGACGCCTCGAGCTGGGTGACGTCGACCGCCGTCGGCACGGCCTGGACCCACTGCCACGGGATCGGGGACCGGCTCGCGTTATACACGTACAGGCTCGCGTTGATCACGAGGCCCGCGCGGCCCACCGCCTGGTACGCGTAGTCGAACCCGTACGGGATTGCATCGACCGTTGTCAGCAAGCCCGTGTCCGTGCGGTTGTCGCGGTCCACGTAGACGAGGGCCGTGTCGACGCCCTTCTCCGCAGGAAGGCTCACGGGCCCGATGTACCGCTTGACGGGGGTGCCCGCGTACTGCGGCGGGTACCACGCGGGGATCGTCGTCTCGAGCCACAGGTCCGAGAACGCGGCGCAGTCCGGCGGGGTCGTGCACTTGTTGTAGTCCTTGGTTCCGTCCTGATCGACGTCCGTCCACTGCTCCGCGTCCGAGATGTTGTCGTTGTTGAAGTCGAGGGCCAATCCGGGGCTGATCGCGGTCTCGACGGAGTCCGGCACGCCGTCCCCGTCGGAGTCGACAGCAGCGGTCGGGGCACCCGGGCGCGCGCGCATATTCGGGATGTCGACGCCGCCGAGCATCCGGCCGTCGACGTGCATGTAGATCGAGACATTTTGCCCGACGACGGCTTCGAACTCCCGCAGGTCGATGTTCGCGTTCACGCTCCCATTCTGCTGCCACGACCGCACGTCGTTGGCGGGGTCGAGGCGGCGCGCGTACCGGTACCAGTCCGCGAACGCTCCGTCGATCGTCACGTTCATCGGAGCCCCGCCGACGTACGACATGTTCACGTTCATGTCGGTGAGCGTGACGGGCACCGAGGCAACGGCCTCCGGTTGGACGGACGAGACGAGGAGCCCGACCGATGCGTTCGCCGGCGGGGTCGTGAGGTTCGCCGTCACGATGAACGAGGCGGCGCTCGTGATTTGGCGGTTCAAGACGAACGTGGCGGCGGGGGTGAACGGTTGCGTGCCGACCCGCGTGTCCCCCAGATCGAGGAGCCCGTTGCCGTTCTGGTCAACGTACAGGTTCGCCTCGACGTTCGCGGAGGGAATCGAGCCGAGCTTCTGGACCGTCAAGGAGGTGATGTTGATCGGCTGGTTTGGCGGCTGGGGCTGCACGACGACATGGAGGAACGGCACCTCGCCGCTCGCGACGATGTCGCCCGCGATCGTGTCTTGCGTCACCGCCAACGCATGGCCCGCGGAACCGACGACGGCATCCGCCGCATCTCCATCGCCAATCCCGTCCAGGGTGTGGAACAGAACGCGGGACCGCGCCTCGTCGTATCGCGGCCCCACGGGAATCTTGACTTCGAGCTCGTTGAACCCGCTCGCCGCCGTTGCGCCCGAGGACGGGTCGAAGGACCGCCAGTCATCGGAGACTGCCCCGCCTCGGGTCGCGTTGTAGACCCAAACGGTCGTGCCTTGGACGGTGCGGTTCCACCCGTACACCTCGACCGCGCGGTCCGCTCCCAAACCGCCAATCCGGAATCCGGTCCCTCGACTTCCGTCCTCGTCGATGAACACGAACGTCGCGTCCGTGCCGCCGGAGCGTGCCTCGAACAACGTGCCGTTCACCTGCGCCCAGGCGAACAGGTTTCCGTCAATCGCTTGGAGCTTATACGCCACGAGGTTCACGTCGGGGTTCGCGACCTGGTCCCGGAGGCCGTCCGTGTACGTCGGGAATTTCCCCCAGTCCCCGAACCGTCCGTCGATTTGAATCCCGCCGGGCGTCGGCGACGTCGAGAGGAGCGTGCCGAGGATCGGCATCATGAGGAGGAGAAGGACGATGCCCGCCACCCCGGCAACGGAGCGCGCCCACGCGCGCGTGCTGGGCGGCGGCGATGCGAATCGGCCCCGACGGCCGTTCGTGAATCCGTTCCCGTTCACGAGGCCGTTGACGAAGCCGCCACCGGGAACGCCGCTCATCATCCCGTTCGTGCGGCCCCCGGGGGACATCATGCCGTTCACGCGGCCGGTCCCGTTGATCCGGCCCGTCCCATTGACGCGGCCCGTTCCGTTGATCCGGCCGGTGCCGTTGACGCGGCCGTTCGTGCGGCCGATCCCGTTCACGCGACCCGTGACCCGGGGCGCGCCGCCGGGGGCGCGGGTCCGAAGCCCGCCAGGTGTCCCCTTCGCGAGCGCCTCCGCGTGTCGGAGGGCCTCCGCGGCCTCCTCCGAGCGGCCGAGCTTCTCGAGGAGTTCCGCCTTCGTCTGCCACCCGACGAGGAGGGACGGGTCGAGCTGGAGGAGTCGGTCGTAGAAGTCAAGGGCCTGCGCGATCTTCGTCGCGTCCGCACGGTCTTCGGGGATGACCGGCGCGAACAATTCTTCAGACTCGCGAACGGCCGGCTCCTCGACGACCTTCGGCGGGGTAACGAGCTCTTTGGCGGGCTCGGTGGCCGCGATCTCGGACCACCGCCGGGGCATCATCGACATGTCGCCCTGCGCCCGGAGGATGCTCAGGACCTGGAGCCGGTAGTCGTCGTCCTTGGCGGGGTTCAGGTCCGCGAGCTTCTCGTAGCTCTCGACGGCCTCCCGGACGCGGCCGAGGCGGAGGAGGATGCCGATCTTCTTGATCCACGCGCGCTCGACGCTCGGGTCCGACGCGAGGATGCTGTCGTACTGCTCCATCTCCTGGAGCAGCTTCTGCTCGGGCGTCAGCGCCTTCTCCCCGGAGACGCGCCGCCAGCGCTCGAGGAAGTCTCTCGTGATGCCCGCCTCTTCCGGCGCGACCTCGGCGGGCTTCGCGGCGACGGGCTCGCCCATCCGGTGGCCGCAGATCGCGCACTTCTTGGCGGTGGACGGAACGAGCGCGCCACAGTTCGGGCAGATCGGGAAGAACCCGAGCTCCTCTTCCTTGTCCGCGAGCGTCGCCTCCGCGACCTCGCCCTCTTCGAACTCGACGCCGCACGACGGGCACTTCGTGTCCTCCGCGCGGAGGAACGCGCCGCAGTTCGTGCACACGAAGAGCGACGGCTGGCCGGAGATCGCCTCCGGCGGGAGCTCCGCGACCTCCTCCGCCTCCGCGGCGGGCGCCTGCTCCTCGCCCTCGAGGGACGCGCCGCATTTCGGACACACGGAGGCGTCCGCAGCGACCATCGATCCGCAGTTCGGGCAGAGGTAGAGCCCCTGGTTCTCCGGCTGAAGGCGGTCGACCGCGGGCTCCACGACGCCCTCGACCTCCGGCTCGACCTCGCCCTCGAGGTGCGTGCCGCAGAACGGACAGACCGTGACGCCCTTCCCGACGAACGCGCCGCACTGGGGGCACAGGTTCAGCTCCTGTCCCTCCGGCTGCAGGGCGTCCGTGGGCGCTGCTCCCGTCGGGACCTCACTCTCGGGCTCCGGAACGCCCGGCTCCTCCCCTTCGAAGACCGTCCCGCAGGACGGGCACTTCGCCGCGTCCCTCGCGATCAGGGAACCGCACTCAGGACAGAGATAGAGACCCGGCTCGGTCTTGTACCAGAAGTCGTCCGGGCCCTCCGCCTTCGCGACGTGGTCCTTCACCCGCTGCGCGAGGACCTCTCCGAATCCCTCGACGGCCGCGACCTCGGCGACGGACGCGGCCCGAAGGGCGGCCGCGGACTGGAACGTCTCCGCGAGCCGCTCCGCCCGCTTTCGGCCGATCCCAGGGATCAGGAGCAGCCACGTGAGGAAGTCCTCGTCCATTCCATATGACCGGTGGCCTGCCCTATATAAAGGGAATTTGGAGTCCGGACGCACGGATTCGTCGGAGAAACGCACCTATCTCGCACACAGTCCTGTGAGTTACTGGAGGACCGTGGTGTAGGGGTCCAGAGTGAGGTCGAGCGCCTCGGCGGACTTCCCCCGGGAGATCCGTACGAGGAGTTGGCGGTCCGTCCGGCGGAGCACGTGGGGGGTTAAGCCGCCTGTCTGGAGTTGCTTGAGGAACACGTCCGCGAACGCCTTCGCGCGGGGCCGGTGGGACTCCCGCCGCGCGAACAGGAGGCCCGTCGGGTAGTACCGCCGCGACCGGCCGTCCTTGATCGAGGTCACGAGCTTTTGGTGCTTGAGGGCCCCCGCCGACTTGAAGACGGATTGGCGGGAAATCCCGAGCTCCTCGGAGACTTCCCGCTGCGTCGACCCGGGCGCCTCGAGGATCGCCCGGAACACGTCGCGCGTCCCGCCCTCCGCGAAGACGCGAAACAATGGGCGGTCCTCGGGGTCGATGAATCCTTTCGGGTAGTACGTCATCACGGAGTCGCGCACGACCAGCGAGGCCTCCGCCATCCGCGCGAGGTGCCAGCGGACCGCGTTCGAGGACAACCCGGCCTGGCGGGCGAGCTCTCCGGCGGTCGCACACGGCCGCAGGCAGAGGAGGCGAAGGAGCTCACGCCGCTGCGGGTGCATGAGGAGGGACTCGCGGGCCGCCGGCGGCGTTTCCCCGTCGTCCGCGGCAAGCGCCTTCTCCATCGCGCGGCCGATCCCGCGGGGCACGTCATTCCTCCATGA
>VBMQ01000067.1 GCA_005878375.1 Methanobacteriota archaeon
TGATCGCGGATCGCAGGTCTCCGCCGGCGTGTTCGGCGAGCGCGTCGAGGGTCGTCTCGGGCACCTTCACGCCTTCCGCCTCGGCGACCCGCCGAAGTGCCGTCTTCACCGCCGCGGGCGTCAGGCGCTGCCACTTGATCTGCTTCGCAAGGGACTTGACCGCACCCGATCGGCGCGTGAGCCCATAGTAGTCGTTCACGATCAGCACGAGCGGCTGGCGGGTCTGGCGGATCGTGTCAACGATCGCGCCGATGCCGCCAAAGTCCTCACGGCCGAACAGGTTGTCCGCCTCGTCGAGGACGATCAGTGTTCGCCGTCCCTCGTTCGCATTAAGGAACTCACCGCTCGATGCGAACGTCGACGTCGTCGCGCCCTGGAGGGCGACCTTGCGCACCGCCTCCGCGTTCCGCTTGTCGGAGGCGTTCATCTCGACGATGCCCCAGCCCATGTCCGCCGCCAAGGCGAGGGCGGCGCTCGTCTTCCCAATCCCCGGCGTCCCCGACAGGACCACGGCACGCTTCTCCGGTGTCTTCTTGGCCCAAGAGTCGGCCCATTTCTTGAATTCCGTAAGGGCAGTGGGATTGCCGACGACGTCTGCGAGCGTCTTCGGTCGATGCTTCTCCGCCCAGTCCATGGTTCGGGAACGGGCGCGCGGTAATAAGCGCTCGGCGGGGCGCTGCGAAGCGGTGAACGTCCGCGTGACACGAACTAGCACGAAAACCGTCGGTTTAGGTTCATGCTAGACTTTTCGAAGCCGTTCGGAATCCGCGCGATTTGTCAATGTGGTAGCTAGAATCGACCGAAACGGCGGTTCGGCGTCATTTCGACCGGGATTGCTCGTAGAGATCGCACAGCTCCTGCAGGAACGCGTCGTACGTCTTGCGGAACTTCAGGCGGAAGAGACGGTCCCGCGTGTCCGTCGTGAGTTGGATCGTCGTGAGGTCCATGCGCTTTCGTGTCATGGATTGCCGCCAAACTATGGGGACTATGGTTTGTCAAGACGAGGGACTTGAGAGGGACGTCGAAACGGTCTACCGTTTTTCACCGCTTCTCCCTCCGGAAGAGGCGGGACTCCCGCTTCTGGTCCGGCCGCCGGATCCGCTGCTCCATCCGGACCTGGACGTCGGAGAACATCTCGGGGTCGACGATCGGCCGGTGCCTCCCGGACCGGAGCGCGCCTCCGTCCCGCGCGAATCCGGCGTACAGGGGATTGCGGAGGACGTTCGCGACGGTCTGACTTGCCCATTCCTTCCCGGTTTTCGTGCGAATCTTGGCGGTGTTGAGCTCCCGGCAAATCTTCGCGATCCCCATGCCCTTCGTGTACATCTCGAAAATCACGCCGACGGTCTTCGCCTCCTCAGGGCGGACCTTGAGTGCGCCGTCCCGCATCTCGTAGCCGTAGGGCCGCGTGAAATCGAGGAAGCCGTTGGAACCGCTGCCCCGCGTTCCGTGTGAATCGATAGCACGTAACACGGCCCGGTAGTCGAGCTTTCGCTCGACGCAGAGTTTCCGAAGCGCTTCCTGCTCGTCGCGAGCTCCGTAGTGCGAGATCAGTTCCTTCGCGGACCCGAAGCGCATGAAGATCTCTCGGAAGACGAGCGGGTCCGCGGGGGCCGCGTCGCGGCATCCACGACACAACGTAACAGGGCGGTCCTCCGCCAGGGAGAAGGGTTGGAGCGCCGTGCGCCCCCAGCAACGCGCGCACCGGTCCCCGTTCGCGGCCACGGTTACGCCTCCGCCGCCAAGCGTTCCGAATTGATCGCGGGCTCGAGCCGCCGGGCTTGGACAGCCTCCCAGGTTTGAGCGTCGACAATTGCCTCGTGGGCGTCGTCGCGCGTCACCGCATCCCATCGGATCTTCCCGACATAGACGGGGTTCCGCAACATGTATCGAAGTCCTGACTTACTCCATTGGCGGTTCCGATGGGAAGGCACGCCTTCGTTGTTCAGCGCGGTCACAATCCCATGGAGCGTTTGGCCCGCCGCATACTCGTTGAAGATTCTACGAACGATGCGCGCTTCCTTCCCATTCACCACGAGGGCGCCGTCCACGTAGTCGTACCCATACGGACGTCGAAATCCCAGCAGGCCTTTCCCCTGCTTGTGCTTCTGCGCCATCCCCATGTACACGCGCTCCCCGATTTGCTCGGACTCGAGCGATGTCCATCACGAAGCGGCCCATCGCCGTACTCGTGTCAAGGGATTCGGTCGCAGACACGAAATCCTTCCCCCATCGCAGCAGGTTGTCCATCATCTCCATGAAGTTACGGGAATTCCGATGGATCCGGTCCATCTTGATCACGAGGACCTTGTCCCACGCGTCGCGTTCCTGCATCATCGCCTGATACGCGGGTCGCTTCACGTCCCGGCCGGAGTGGCCATCATCGATGTACTCCTTCGAGACGGTCCACCCTTGCGCGCGGCAGAATGCCTCGAGGCGATCGCGCTGGGCGTCCAAGGAAAATCCCTCCTTGGCCTGATCTTCCGTCGAAACTCTGGCGTAGAGTGCGACTCGACTACCCATCCCGCCGGGCGTATTCCGGCGACGGTTCTTAATGATGCCGACGGTGCGGGGGCAAAGCGAAGAAAACGTTCCACGAAAGTGTGCTACTAAGTAACACGTAAACTGGCAGTTCAGCTGAACCCGCGAATTTGTCGATACGGTCTCAAGACCGGCGCAGAAATTTCACGTGGGACCTAAATCCGCCAAAACCCCGATTTTCGCGGTGACGACGGCAAACATTTCGCCCACATGTCGGACGAAGACCTATCGTCCTTCAAACACAAGTGGTGGCCGCGGCGAAAGCCGCAGAAGGACCCAACCATGCGACGGAAGGACGAACGAGGTGTGTCTCCGGTGATTGCGACCATCCTGATGGTCGCGATTACCGTGGTGTTGGCGGCCGTGCTGTACGTGATGGTGACGAACCTGATCGGCGACCCGGGCGGCAAGAAGCCGATCGTCACCCTCCGCAACTTGGACTGCGTGCCGGGGGCGTGCCGAGCGGACGTGACCGGGGCCCAGCCCCCGACGAATCTCGCGCAGTTCAAAGTGACCGTTTTCACGGACGGTCAGCGGACGATCCAGCCGACCGTGCTCGCGGCGGACCAGGACATGACGGGCGGGCCTTTGACCCTCCGCTTCACGGACATCGGAGGGGAAGGCAAGCTGACCGCCGGTGACGCGTTCCGGTTGAGCGGGACGTCGGCGGGCCACACGTACGAGATCGACCTGTTGTGGAGCGACGGGACCGTGATCCAGTCGGTCAGCATCGCGTCGTGAGGGGGCACTCGCCCCCTCCTTTTTCTCAATGCGGGACGCTCCGCCGAGCCTCGAGGAGGCGGAGGACTTCGTCCCGGTCCCGCCGCGCGCCAAGCGACTCGAAGATCGCGAGGGCCCGCTCGAGGTGCGCGGCACCACGCGCATCAGACGAGATTCGGCCGAGGTTCCGATGGACCTCCCCGACCTGCCACAGGAACCCGAGCTTTTCCGAGAGCGCGAGGCTTCGATAATAGAATTTGGCGGCGTTCGAGACGTCCCCCTTGCGCCGGTAAGCCTCCCCGATGTTGTTGTACAGGATCGCCACCGTGCGGTGATCGCCGAGCTCTTCGCTCAAGCGCAGGGCGTCCGCATAGTGAGAGAGGGCGCCGTCGACATCCTCCTGCTGCCACCGAAGGATCCCTAGGTTGTTGATTGCTCCCGCCACGCCCGCGGAATCGCCTGCCCGTTCGTACGCCTCCCGACTGCGACCGTACAAGTCCGCGGCTTCCGCCAGGTGGCCGGCCTGCCATTCCAGGATCCCGAGCGCGTTCAGGATGCGAGCCCCGAGGTCCTCGTCGGAAGAGCCCGCAAGGGCGAGCGCGCGTTCGTAGCTCGCCTTGGCCGCGTCGAAATCCCCGCGGCGGTACTCGAGCACGCCCAGCTCGAACACGGCCCGCGCCTGACCCCGGACATCGCCGAGGTCCTCCGACAGGACTCCGGCCTCGTCGAAGCTCTCCTGCGCCCGTCGCCAATCCCCGCGCATCGCGAGAGTGTCACCGCGGAGGAGCAGGATCGGAATCCGTTCCGTCGGCTCGAGCAGCTTCAGATCGAGGAGCGCGACGAGACGCAGGACTTCGTCCGGATACCCTTTTGCGACGAGCGATCGGCCCACGCCGCCAAGGATGTGCGCGGCTTCCGTCGGCTTCCCGGCCTGGATCAGGTGGTAGACGAGCTCGATCCGCGCCTCGGGCTCCGGGCGCCCTTCGTAGTAGGCGCTCGCGGCGGTGTGGAGGCGGGTCCGTTGCGCGGCGGTCAGGCGCGAGTAGAAGAACTCGCGGAGAAGGTCGTGCAGGTCCGCGGTGCCGTCCCCGAGACGCACGAGGGACCGATCCGCGAGTCCCTCCAGCACGCTGACGTCCGCGACCTCGAGGGCCACGGCCTCCACCGCGACGGGCTGGCGGTGTACGGACAGCGCCGCAAGCATCTCCTGCTCCCGCGGTTCGAGCTTCGCGGCGACCTCCTCGCGTAGGTACGTGCGCACATCGCCGAGGCCTCGGCCCCCCGATGCGGCAATGAGCTCCATGAACAACGGGTGCCCCTTCGTCGCGGCGAGGACCTCGGCGCGACGGTCCGGAGGCACACCCCGATCCGAAAGAAGGGTCGTCGCGCTCGTCTCGTCGAGCCCCGCCAAATCGAGCTCGCGGACCAGACCGTCGAGGGCGACCTCACGCCGCGAGTAGAACGCGGGCATCCGCCGGCCCGCGACGACGAGCTTGAGCCGCGTCCCTCGGAGCGCGGTCGTGAGCGAACCGAGCAGGTGGACGACGCCCTCGGACGCCTTGTGGACGTCGTCCAAGAGCGCGACGAGCGGGATTTCCTTCGCCTCCGTCGCGAGGACTCCGATCGCATCCTCCAGATTCCCCCGGCTTCGCGGATCGAACGGGCGATCCAACCCGCGACGTTTGGCGGCGATGCCGGACAGGACGTGCTCGGGTGTCGTCCATTCGGTCACGTGGACCCACGCGGTCGGCGCGTCGGACGTCTCGGCGATCCGCGCGAGGAGCGCGGTCTTGCCCATCCCGGGCAGGCCTCGGACCGCCAAGCAAACGGCCTGGGATCGGAGGAACTCCCGGGCCGCCGCAAGCTCTTCGGACCGACCGTAGAACCGCCGTGGCGCCGCGCCCGATGGCGGGCCTCCCGCGGTCTCTCCCGTGAAGTCGAGGACGCCGTCCGCCGCCGCCAAAACCAGCTCGAGGAGGGAGGTCCCGCGGGGAGCCAACGGAAGCGCCTGGCCCAGGGTGCGGGACTCCTCACCGTGGGGCGATCTCACCCGCAATGGCGTAGCGGCGATCCGCTGACGAAGGGCCTCCGCCGCCTGTGCCCCACCCGGGGTCAGCACGTACACCTTTCGACGACGTCCGCCGCCCTCGAGGTGGGCGAGCCGCTTCGTCACGAGCCCCCGCTTCTCCATCTCCGAGAGCGTCGCCGAGACGTGGCTGCGGCGGACGGACACCGCGAGGGCGATGCCCGACTGGCTCATCGCGAACGGGACTTCGAAGCGGTCCGCGCGGCGCACGTGCTCGAGCAGGTGGAGCAGGATGCGCTCTTCCGCAGTCAGCATCGCCGACACGCGAGCGGCGTCTCGGGCTAAGAATCTGAGGGCGACTTGTCGGCGGCGGAGAGAGCCGAAAAGGGTTAGAACCCGTGGGTATCTGGCTCCGTCCACTGGGACTCCCGTGCCGTTCGCCGACCGACTTCGCGACTTCCCCGTTGTGCTCGAGGTCGTCCCGCCGCACCGCCGCGCGAGCGAGGCGACGCTGCGGAAGGCGGAACAACGCGTGCGGGAGGCCGCCCGCGCAATCCCGCACCTCGACGCCATCAACCTGCCCGAGATCCTCGACGAGAATCACGCGGGGATGCCGTTCTACCGGAACATGGACCCGCGACGGTTCGCGACCCGGCTCAAAGAGGACTTACCCGTCGAGACGATCGTGAACAAGGTCGTCGTCCACCTGCCGGGGAGCGCGGGCTTCGAGTCGTGGCTCAAGGAATCGCTCTATGCGTACGGCCTGAAGAACTTCGTCTTCGTCGGCGGCGCGAGCTCGCGGATCAAGTATCCCGGTCCGACCGTCCCCGAGTCGAACCGGCGGCTGCGCGAGGTCGTGCAGAGCGGGTTCGAGGCGGCGATCGGGAACATCCTCATCCCCGAACGGCCCGCCGAGGTAGAGCGGCTCCTCGGCAAGACGCTGAGCGGCTGTCGCTTCTTCACGACGCAGGTCCTCTTCGAGCCCGAGCCCGTCGCGACCGTGCTTCGCCGGTATGGGGAGGCATGCGGCTACGAAGGGATCGAGCCCGCGACGATCCTCCTGAGCTTCGCGCCCGTCGCGGACTACGGGAGACGGAGGCGCACCTCCTCCCCGAGAAGGGGGAACCGGGACTCGCCTCCCTCGAGGTCGCCCGGTCGATCTTCCGAAAGATTAGCTCCGCTTTGGTGGCATTGCGGACGCCAGTCCCGCTTGGAGTCAACGTCGAGGAAATCTCGTCACACAACTTCGACCTTGCGGTAAAGATGGCGAGCGAAATCCCGTCATGGAAAGGCCGATAGTGATTCCGGTTCCTGTCTCATTCACTCCGCCCCGAACGTTTATCCACGACGCGTGACTGAGCCGGCCATGACAGGTGGCAATCTTGTGTCCGTCACCGATTCGACCGGCCGGGCCGATGTCGAATTCGCGAGGCGAACCTGGAAGGGGATCGCCGAGGCCTACGCCGCGTTGCGGCTGCCGATCAAACTTCCCGTCGCCCTGGTCATCGAGAAGATGCCGATCATGGGAGCGACGGAATCGACGAAGGATGGCCACCGGTTGCACGTCGCCTCGCACGCGGTCGCAGGTGGGATGCTCGACGGGCTGATGGCGCACGAGGCCGGGCACATGGTCCGGATCGAACGGAGACACCCGTCCCACCTCCCCGAGGTCTACGGGCGAATTCTCGACGAGATCTCCATCCCGGCCGCCCGGCGTCAGGGGTTCGCGAGCGTCGCGCGCGAGGCGATCAACCACGTGGAAGACATCTACGCGGACGACCTCGCGATCCGAGTCTTGGGCCAAGAGCGCGACTTGGCGCCGTTCTTCTCCGATTGGATCCGCAACTCCGCCCGGCCCGCTCCGTCGCGGTGGGCGACTGTCGGCAACGCCGTCACGATTGCGTTCGCGCTCGGGAACATGGCCCGTCACGGCGTCCGACCGGAGGATGGAGTCGCGGGCCTCGCGGAGGCGTTCTCTCGGAACGCAGACGTTCCTTCGGTGGAGTCCTTCGCGGCATCGTTCCGCGACCTGCCGGACTCGGACGACCCCGCGGTCGTCGGGAGCGCAATGGACAAGCTCCTTCGGGGCGTCGCCTCCGAGGGATTGCGGTCCGCCCGGTAGTCCGGGTCTCCTTGGCGGCGACTAGCCGCCTTTCCGGATGGCGTCGAGCACTTCCTCCGCGCGGTCCATCCGGACCTTTCGCTCCTTGACGAGGACTTCCGCGACCCGGTCGATCTCATCGCCGGTCGCCCCGACCGTGGCCGCGATGTTGCGCGCGTGCAGGCCCATGTGCCCGCGCTGAATGCCCTCCGTCGCGAGCGCTCGCAACGCCGCAAAGTTTTGCGCCAGGCCGACGCAGGCGATGATCTCCGCGAGCTCCAGCGCGCTCTTCACCCCGAGGAGCTTCACGTTTGCCTTGGCGGTGGGATGGACCGCCGTCGCACCCCCGACGAGGCCGACCGCCATCGGCAGCTCGATCGTCCCCACGAGGTCGCCGTCCGCGTCCATCTCCCACTTCGTGAGCGAGTGATAGCCGGGTCCGTACGCCCACGCCGCGTACGCGTGCGCACCCGCCTCGATCGCACGGAAGTCGTTCCCCGTGGCGATGACCACCGCGTCAATCCCGTTCATAATTCCTTTGTTGTGCGTCGCGCACCGGAACGGGTCCGCCTCCGCGAACGCGTACGCCTGCAGGATTCCGTCGACGACCTCCGCCCCGCCAATCGCCTCCTTCGAGAACACGGCTCGCGCTCGCGCGAGCCGCTTCACCGCCAAATTCGATATGATCCTAAGGTAGACGCGGCCTCCCGTGATTTCTTCAAGGTACGGGGCCGCCGCCTCCGCCATCGTGTTCACGGCGTTCGCCCCCATCGCGTCGCGGCAGTCGACCAAGAGATGCACGATGAGCATCGGACCGCGCGCGGTCGGAACGACGCGGGCCTCGACCTCCTTCGCGCCGCCGCCGAACTTCACCAGGACGGGATCCTTCTCATTGCAGAGGTCAAGGATCTTTTGGCGGTGGTGGAGGATCGTCATCTTCGCCCCGTTCGGATCCGGGACGTCCACGATCTGCACCTGGCCAATCATCACCGGCGCCGTGGTGCTCGCCGTGAACCCGCCCTCGGCCCGCGCCATTTTGGCGGCATTGCTCGCCGCCGCGACGACGGACGGCTCCTCGATTGCCATCGGAATCAGGTAGTCCTTCCCGTTGATCTGGAAGTTGACCGCGATCCCGAGCGGAAGGGGCATCGTCCCGACGACGTTCTCGATCATCCGGTTCGCGAGGTCCAAGGGGAGCGCGCTCGGGGTCGCGACCGCACGGGCCTCTGCCTCCTCGAGTCCCCCAAACTCCGTGACGATTTTCAGGCGGTCCTCGAGGCTCTGCTTGTAGAAGCCAGAGATCTCCGACGTCTTCACGCGGGCACCCGCGGCGCGAACGGCGTGCGGGTTAAAGGCTTTGGCGGCCGCGCCTCAAGTGTTGCCCCGAATTCGCCGGAGGTTCTGGTCGTACACCTCTTGCGTGATCCGTCCGTCCGCGAGCGCTTGGCGGAGCCGGGCCTCGCGCGGGTCATCCGCCGCCGCGTCAGGTTCGGCCGCCGTCCCCGGCTCCGAAGTCGATCCTTCGCTGTCGCCCCCGGAGCTTTTGGCGGGACCCCGGGACAGACCAGGAATGCGCACGCCGCGTCGGACCAGGACGACGGCGAGCAAGGCGCCGAGGGCGACCCCGCCGATCCCCATGCCGATCGGGAGGATGAGGCTCCCTCCGGCCGGGGTGTAGGTGACGCTGAGCCGTTCCTCGGCGAGATTGCCCGCGAAGTCCCGGGATTGGACGACGATCGTGTTCGCCCCGGGGCTCAGGGTCACGTTCGTCGTGAACGTGCCCACGGTGGAGAGGACGAAGACCCCGTTGACGGTCACGAACGCGCCCGGCTCGGTCGTCCCCGCCAAGGTGACGATCGGCGTGGCGACGGTCGCCCCGGGCTTGGTCGTGAGGACGAGCACGGGTTTCGTGGTGTCGCGCGTGACCGACGTGGAGGCCGTCGCCTGGTTGCCGGCCCCGTCGGTGAGGACGGCATCAATCGAGTTGGGCCCTTCAGCGAGCGGGACGACGACGTAGTAACTCCCGTCCGCGAAGATCGGGACGACGTTCCCGTTCACGGTGAGCTGGAGGTCCGCAGACGATCCTTGCTCCGTGTCGGACACGAGGTCGTGCGCCGTGCCGGAGACGACGGTCGCGTTGTCGCGGATGACCCCCGACGGGTCGGCGACGAATACATCGAAGACCGGGGCGATCGTGTCCCGGATCACGGTCTGCGTGATCGTGACCGCGTTCCCCGGGATCGGGTTTCCGGACGCATCCGCGTCGAACCAGTCGGCGGCCGTCACCGCCAATGCGTTCGTCCCGTCCAGCAACGGGACGGGGAACGAGAACGTCCCGTCCGGGTTCACGGGATGCCACACCCCGCGGATGTTCACGGAGGCGCTCCCTTCCCCCGTCGTGCCGGAGATCGTGAACGAGTTGACGGTCGTGAATTGGCGCGGGGGCCCATTGACGACAAGCGCCGGAGCCTGCGTATCGACGGAGAACGCGAACGTCCCGTTCCCGACGTTCCCCGCCGCGTCGGCGATGCTCGCTTGCGCCGTGTGCATGGGCGGGCTGTCCGAGAGCACCTGCGTCGGCGCGGAAATCGTCCCTTCCCAGAGCGCGAGCTTGTTCGCCCGCGTGATGTACTGGATGCTCACCGTCGCGAACGGCGTGAGGTCCATCCCGTCGACGGAGATGCGGGCGGAGAGCGGATTGAGTTGCCCCCATTGCGGGTCTGCGACGCTGACGATGATCGTCGGCGACCGATCGCTCACGGTCCGGTTCGTCGCCCGGTCGATCCGTCCGTGGCTCGCCTGCAGCTGGATGCTGGTGATCTGCGGGGGCGTCCGGTCCAACGTCACGGAGGCGGGCACGACGACGACCCCGGGCGCGTTCGGCAGCCCGAGGAGGACGGCGCCACCGTACTTGTCGTCGGCCTGTGCGGGCGGGAAGTCCCACGTCATGTTCATCGCGACCCGCGTGAACGCCGCGACGCCGCCGCCTGTCCCGTTCACGATCTCCGCGGGCTTCGGCGCCTCGGGGACCTCATACCCCTTCCCGGTGTCGAGGGTCACACCAATCTGCAGGTCGAAGTGTCCCGTCCGGCCAGGGACCGCGAATCCGAGGACCTTGATCATGTACTCCCCATCTGGCGGGTTCACCCACTTGATCTCCTCGTCCGCGTCGCCGTCCGCGTCCTCCCCTCCGGTTGCCGGGCCCACCGGCCAGCACCGGCTCGGGGTGATCTGCGCGCAGTCGTGCAGCTTCCACTCTTCCGGATCGACCACGCAACCCTTCCAGTACCCATCGATGCCTGTCAGCGGGTCCTTGAGCGCCGGATCCCATTCGCAGGGGGCACCTGCCGGATTCTGGAATGTGTTCCGGAAGAGGCCGAGATCGAGGTCGTTGACGTCGGACTGTCCCTCGATGTGGACGTCCAGGATGAGCGCCTTCTCGACGTGGAAGGTGTAGTTGAACGAAGCCCGGGAAAGCCACTCGTTGAAATCGGGGAAGTTCCACCAGCTCTGCACGTCTTGGTGGACGTCGACGCTCGAGAACGCCGTCGTCTGGGCGGGGCCGACCGCCGAGGCGCGAAGGCCGGGGAGGTCCATGTTGGAGAGGAACGCGAACGGCGCGCGGCCCGCGAGGTTCTGGGTCGCGACGTCGACGCTCGGCGGGGCGTTGACCCAGCCGGCGCGGCCGGAGATGCGCACGTCCGTCTCCTGGCCCCGCATCGAGAACGCGCGGAGCCCGATCACGTTCAGTCCGGACGCGAGGTCGTACGCCGCATACTCCTGCGGACCGGCCGTGGCGGTCTTGAAGTCGGGCTTGTCGAGCTCGTCACCCTTCAGGACTTGTTTCAACGTGAACGATCCGTAGTACGTCGCATTCGATTGGCTGGCGATGTCGCCCGGCGTCCGCCCGAACGCGTACGTGTCGACGTCGCTCGGCGCGGCGGGCCAATTCGTCTGGACGAGAATCTTGTACCCGACTGGGTCGCCGTACAGTCCTTGGTCAGGGATTTCGAAGAAGTAATACCGCCAATCGCCCAGGAGTGGATGCGCGAGGCGGGTCGCCGTCGCGAGGCCCCGATCGTACCCGCCGAAGAGCCGGTTGTTGTCGTACAGGTCCGTCGACAGCGGGTTGCCGCCGAACGAGAGGCTCGGGCCCCGGGCGGCGACGTTCACCATCACGGGGACGGTGGTCGTCGTCCCGTGCGTCGTGTCGCGGACGACGATCGCCGCCTCGTAGGACCCGATCCCGGCGTTGGCGGGGATCGCGACGGTCGCGTCCACGGTGTGCGAGCCCAAGCCAGAGATGATGGGCGCCGTCTCGGAGAACGTGATCCACGGCCACGGCACGCGCTGGTAGAACTCGACGACGAAGGTCCATTGGAGGCCGTCGATGTATGTCGGTGTCCCCGAATCCTCGAGGCTGATCACCAGCCCTTCGTGCAGCGTCCTGCTTGGGGACGCGACACGGACTTCGAGGACGTTCGAGTCAAGGACGCTTTGGGACACGGTGTTCAGTTCGTCCGTGAACACCGCCGGCCACGGATACGGTCCGAACCCGAACCAGTGGTTCCAATCAATCGTCCAATCGTACGCCTTGAGCGCGTACGAGTAGTTCACCTGGTAATTCGTCGTGATCTTCGTGACGAGGCGAGAGAGGTCGCTGTACGCGGTCACCTTGACGAGGTCCGCGTTCGCCCAGAGGCCGGGGACGGGCGGGGCAAGGCGGACCGCCGCCACGGTCGCCCCGTCCACCTTCCAGAGGCCGCTGCCGTTGACCCAGAAGGCGATGTCGCCCCCGGGTTCGTAGACATCCTTGCGCGTCGCGTTCGTCTGTACGTACTCCCCGATTTTCGCGTACGTCGACGTCGCGAGGTTCGCTCAACCTGCACAACGACGGGACCTCGCCCGCTACTGCGAACCTCGCGACGTCGACGTACGCGCCACATCGATGGGCTGACCTCCAAGCCCGCATTCGGAAGACCCGCTGCGAGGCGGACGGAGCGCGACATGTTCAGGAAGCCTGCTCCCTGCGTGAGGACGTCCCCGCCCGTGTCATCGGCGCCCGACATCAGGATGGCGCGCACCTCCTGTACCATCGGCAGACGGCCGTGCGACGCCCGGAACGCCTGGTCCACGATTGACACCGCCCCCGCCACGACGCCCGCGGAGAAATCGGAGCCAACCATGGGCGCCGAGGAGAACGCGAAGCTCCCGTCCGTTGCCGCGTGAAGGGGAACATCGACAATCCCCGTGTCGACGGCGAGCAACTCGGGTTTCGCGAATCCAAGCGCCGTCGGCCCGCGAGAACCCGCCATTGAGGGCACGGTCACGTGCGGGTTGGGGCCCTCGCTGCCACCGACCAAGGACGATCGAAGACTGAAGTCGCCCGCGCGACCCGCGGCGATCACGGAGGTGCCCGCCGCCGGTGAGGCGACGGTCCCGTATCCGGATCCGTAGTCGCCCGCGCTTGCGACGAACGTGACAAGTCCGTTCGAAACCTGGGTCGACAGATAGTCCGCGGTCCGGGAGTAGACGTCCCAGCCCGTGTTGTGGAGCGTGGGGAAGTTGAACGCGCTGACGACGACCTGCGCGTCGTCGCTCGTCCCTGGTTTCCCATCGTACCCCTCGACGGCGAACCGCCAGGACTCGATCGGGTCGTACAGGCCATTCACGATCGTGACAAGCTTCGTCCCGTTCGCGGTGCCGACGATCGGGGTTGGCAAACGGCCTTGCGCGACGATCTCGCTCGCGATCCGCGTCCCGTGCTCGGAGGGCGTGGCGGTGAGGGGATCGACGCCGAATTCGCCGGCGAAGGCAACGAGGTCCCCCGCCCGAGGAATCCGGATCAAGAGGCCTTCCGCAGGCGGCTTCCGTGAAAAGAGCCGATCGGAATACGGGATCGGATGGACGCCGTCGCCGATGAAGTACATCATTCCCGCCGAGATGTCGGGGTATCCGACGGGGATTGGATTCCGCGAGGCGTCGTACGCGTCGAGGACTGCAATCGGGTTCG
>VBMQ01000074.1 GCA_005878375.1 Methanobacteriota archaeon
CGACGCGAGCGCTTGATGCGATGCTCGTGGGGGACAAGGAGTACGTCGGGGTGATGGAACTCCATCAGGACGTTCCCGACGACCGACTACAACAAATGTTCCGCCGGTTCGTTGGTCCCATCTACCAGATGCCCCCTCTCCGCTCCGCGGTGAAGCGCGAGCTCCGGGTTCGGACGATTCACGGGCTCGAGCTGCTGGAGCGGGATGGCCGCCTCGTGCTCTTCCGCACGCGGTGTGAGTCCGGGACGTACATCCGCACGCTCGCCAACGACCTCGGTGAGGCGCTGGGGGTCGGGGGCCATCTCACGGACCTCCGCCGGACGCGGTCCGGGCCGTTCGGCGAGGCGATGGCCCACCCGCTCACGGACCTCCAGGACGCGGTCGCGGATTGGCGGGAGACCGGCAGCGACCATGCGTTGCGGTCGCTCATTCTGCCGATGGAGCGACTGCTCACCCACCTCCCGAAGATCGTCCTCAAGGACACCGCGGTCGACGCGATACCTCATGATTCCCGGGGTCGCGTCCATGGACCCGGGAGTCCGCAAGGGGGACCTCGTCGCGCTCCTCACCGCCAAAGGGGAGGGAGTCGCCCTCGCGCACGCGGAACTCACACCGTCCCAGGTGGATTCCGCCAAGAAGGGCCAGGTCGCGGATACGGAAAGAGTTCTTATGGAACCCAACACATATCCTAAGCGGTGGAAGTCCTGAGGGGGGACCGCGAGGCGCGCCTCGCGGCGAGGGGGTTCGACGTCTCCCGCCAACGGCTCGCGCGGGAGTACAAGCGGAAGCGGACGACGTTGGCGGGAGTCCGGATTTTCGCCTACATCGCGATCTCCGCCGCGCTCCTCCGCGGCCTCACATTCGACTTGAAGTCGTGGGCGTCCGTGTTTGGCGGTGGCCCGCCGCAGTATGCGCTCTACACGATCGCCCTGTATTTCTTGTTCTGGATTCCCGTGATCCCGGTGGGCCTGTTCGGCGGCTTCGTCCTCGAACGAAGATACGGCATGTCCGTGCAGGGCCTCCGATCGTGGTTGGCGGACGCCGCCAAGGGCCTGGTGATCGGCCTTGGATTTTCGATTGTCGCCGTCGAAGCGCTGTACCTCCTTCTCGGGGCGTCCCCCGACTTGTGGTGGCTCTTTGCGTGGTTCTTCACGATCGCCGTCGCCGTCGTCCTTACGTGGCTCGGGCCGGTCGTCCTCGCGCCGTTGTTCAACAGCTACGAGCGGGTCCGCGACGACGTGTTGACCCCCCGGCTTGAATCGCTCGCGGAGCGGACCGGGGCGAAGGTCGTGGGCGTGTATCGCATGCTCGCGTCCGCGAAGACGACCCGAGCAATCGGTGGATTGGCGGGGATTGGAAACACGCGCCGCATCGTCCTGAGCGACACCCTCCTGACGCGATATGCGCCCGACGAGGTCGAGACCGTCATCGCGCATGAGCTCGGGCATCACGTCCATCGCGACGTCCTGCGACTGATGATCGCCGCGGCGGCGGTGTCGTTGATTGGTCTGCTGGCGGTGGACCAAATCCTGCGAGCGGCGATCCCTACGTTGGGATTGGCGGGGGTGGCCGACATCGCGGGGCTCCCGCTCGTCGCGCTGTCGATTGCCGCCATTTCGACGTTCATGGGGCCCGTGCTCAACGCGCTCAGCCGCCGATGGGAGGCGCGCGCGGATTCCTTCGCGCTCCGGATGACGGCGAACCCTGACGCGTTCACCTCGACGATGGTGAAGATTCACGATCAGAACCTTGGCGTGGCGGATCCGCACCCGCTTGCGGAGCTCCTGTTCCACGATCATCCCTCCGGCCTGCGGCGCGTCGAGGCCGCGCTGCGATGGCGGTCGTGAAAGTCTTTAATAGAGCCGTCCATCTTCGCGCGGGCGCGTGCCGAGGTCGCCTAGCTCGGTAGGGCGCTAGCCTGGAGAGCTAGTGGGTCGCAAGGCCCTCGGGAGTTCAAATCTCCCCCTCGGCGTCAGCTTTCTGACCATCTCTTCCCGTCGGAACCATGGGTTACGCACGCAGCCCATTCCCGTCCACTTCACGGTTCGCCCCTTGCGAGCCTCTCCTTCAATTTCCCGATCACCGCGACGGGCGTTGGATCGACTTTCCGGAGGATTGCCACGTAGAAGCTCGTCCAATCCCCGAGCTGGATGGTCGTCAGCATGCGGGCGAGCAGGGTGGGCCCGTCCGTTTTCACCTCTTCGACATCAGACCTCCTGACCAGGTCCCGGGTCGCATTCATCATCGCCTTGTCCGTGTCGGATTCCGAAGGATCGCGGAGAAGGATAGCCGCGAACTTCTTCGCCGCCGGGTCTTCCGCCCATCCTACGAGCTCATTGTGGTCGGCTTCCGGAAGAACCGATGCCCACGCGAGGACTTTCGCATTCTCGTTTAGCTCGGCCGCCCATCGCCGCGCGACCGGCGCGTACGTCGGCGTCCCGTAGATGATTGGGGTG
Source organism: Methanobacteriota archaeon (assembly GCA_005878375.1). Lineage (GTDB taxonomy): Archaea > Thermoplasmatota > Thermoplasmata > RBG-16-68-12 > EA-27 > EA-27. The sequence goes on from VBMQ01000074.1 coordinate 2,457, forward strand.
CGCGCCTTGAGCCACCGGGCGAGGACCTTGGCGGGGTTCTTCGCGTCGGGGACGCGCGGCACCAACTTCTCTCCTCGTTTCTTGAGTGCGCTCACAGCATTCCGGACTTCGGTTCCTACGGTGGGGTCGAACAGTCCCGCCAATCCGCCGAAGAGGTAGCCGAACGCGGATCGCGGCATCAGTCCCGGGGGCACGGCGACGTACGGGAGCCCGTGGCCGTTGCATAGGTCGCGCAAGGTTCCGCCGGACGCAATCCCGACGAGGTCGCATCCCCGAGCCATTGCCTCCCGCGTCGCCGCCAGCGTCTCGAGCGTGTTGCCGGAGTAGGAGACCGCGACGACCAGGTCCGATTCGCCGACCCACGGCGGCAGCCGCGAATCGTGGATCGCCGCCAACGCCGCCCCCTTCTCCGCCGTCAACCACGCCCCGAGGACCGCGCCCGCGATGCCGGAGCCGCCCATGCCGACGACGACGACGCGGCGGTTCACCGCCAGCGGTCCTACGCTCGTGCCGAGCTGGAGACCGCGCGGGACCTGGTCGGGCAACGACTTGAGGTGCTCGACGAGACCGCTCCGATCCACCTTCCGGACGGCGGCATCGTCCAACACGGGTCGGGCATCCGAACCTCGTCGTAAGGGTTTCTCGGTTTCCGTTACCGGATTTACGGTAGATACAACAAACTTCATATGAACCGCTCGGGTGCGCAGCGCGTGAACAGTCCGGTCGATCGAGCGTTGGAGGAGCTCCGTGCCGGCCGCTTCGTCCTCGTGTACGACGCGGAGGGCCGCGAGGAAGAGACGGACTTGGCGATTGCGAGCGAATCCGTGACTCCGGAATCGATTCGCCGCCTGCGGAAGGACGCCGGCGGGTGGATCTGCACCACAGTCCCGCCCGACGCGCGGGACAAGCTGGGCCTCCCGTACTTGGCGGACGTTCTGCGGGCCTCCTCGGGCGATTTTCCGATCCTTCGGGATCTCGTCCCTGACACGCTTCCGTACGACCGGCGATCCGCGTTCTCGATCACGGTGAGCCATCGCGACACGCGGACCGGCGTGACGGACGAGGACCGGGCGCGCACGATTCGACGCTTCGCCGAGGTCGCGCGGGAAGCGCTGCGCCGCGAAAACGGGTGGGCGCAACACGCGTTCGTCGATGAATTTCGCGCGCCGGGCCACGTCGCATTGCTGAATCCCGCGCCGGGACTCCTCGCGGAGCGAGAGGGCCACACGGAGCTCGGGACCGCCCTCGTCCTGATGGCGGGACTCGTCCCCTCCGTCACGATTTGTGAGATGCTGGGCGACGATGGACGAGCGCTGCGGAAGGCGGACGCAAAGGCATATGCGGATGCCCATGCTCTGGTCTTCCTCGAGGGCCGGGACGTCCTCGAGGCGTGGCGCGCATGGTCCGGGTGATGGCGACCGGGGTGTTCGACCTGCTCCATCCGGGACACATCCATTATCTGACGGAGGCGAAGAAGCTCGGGGACGAGCTCATCGTCGTCGTCGCGCGGGATTCGACGGCGGAACGGTTCAAGCACCGGCCGATCGTCCCTGAGGGGCAGCGGCTCGAGATGGTCCAAGCGCTCAAGCCTGTGGACCGGGCCGTACTGGGACATGAGGGGAGCATTTACGAGATCTTGCCCGAGATCCGGCCGGACCTGATCGCACTCGGCTTCGACCAGGCCCATGACGAGGCGAAGATCTTGGAGGAATGCCGGAAACGGGGGCTCCCATCGACGAAGGTGGTGCGCCTTCCGAAGTTCGTCGGGGACCTCGACGGGACCCGCAAGATCATAGGCCGCGTCGGCGAATACTATGCCCTGCGCCAGAAGCTCGAGGGGGTGGGGGATGCCGAGCCGAAGCCGAAGCGCAAGGCCGCGTAGGCGCATCGGCGTCGCGGACACGACGTTCGCTCGCTGGGACATGGGTCGCGCGGTCGTGGACGAGCTCGCCTCGCGGACGGGCGACTTCGACGTCGTGCGCGTGACCGTGCCGGGGATCAAGGACCTCCCCGTCGCCTGCAAGAGGCTCATCGAGGAGAAGGATTGCGACATCGTCGTGGCGTGCGGTTATGTGGGAGGAGCGGCGATCGACCGGGAATGCGCGAACGTCGCGGATCACGCGATCCAACGCGTGCAGCTCATGACGAACGTGCATGTGCTCGGCGTCTTCGTGTACGAGACCGAGGCGAAAGACGCGCGCGAGCTCGCGTGGCTGTGCGACCGTCGCGCTCGGGAGCACGCCGTCAACGCATGGCGCCTGCTGTTCAAGCCGGAAGAGTTGGCGGCGATGGCGGGGACAGGCAAACGCCAGGGGTTCGCCGACGCCGGACCGATCGAGGCGACCCTCCGTGAACGTCGTGTTCGTCGCAAGTGAGTTCAACGCGCCCATCCCCGACCGAATGGTCGAGGCGGCCCGCGCGAAGGCGAAGGCGCTCGGCGTGCGGGTCGTGGACGTTGTACGGGTTCCGGGGGCGTGGGAGATCCCGCTGGCACTCCGGACGATCCTCGCGCGGAAGGAGGTTGATGCCGCCGTCGCGATTGGGGCGATTGTCACGGGTGAGACGAAACACGACGAGCTCATCGCCTCGGCGGTCGCGCGAGAACTCATGCATCTTCAACGGGAGTTCGGGAAACCGATCGGGCTGGGGATCACGGGACCCCGTATGACGTGGACGCAAGCGGAAGCGCGCGTGAAGAACGCGGCGCGTGCGGTGGAGAGCGTCGTCCGGATGGCACGCGCCTCCCGAGCGCCGCGGGGACGACCGAGCCGTCGGCCGCGCCGCGGACCCAAATAACCATACGAAAAGATTTATCAGGGGCAGGACGGATGCGCGCGTGAGCGATTTGTCAGAAGGGATTTCCCGAGGGCTGTGAATGGCGGATATCGCTGCGCTGGAGGGCATCCTGAAAGAGATGGAGTCCGTCCCCGGAGTCAGTGACGCCGTCCTCGTCTCCCGGAGCGGAATGCACATCGCCGGTTCCGTGCCCCAGGGCGCTCACGCGGAGACGTTCGTCGCGATGTTCGCAATCCTGCTCGGCGCCGCGGAGACCGCCACGAGTGAGCTCAAGGAGCGACTTGACAACGTCGTGATCGAGCTCGAATCTTCGCGTATCTTGATCATCAATGACGGGCCGAAGGCGATCTTCGTGCTCCGCACCTCGCGATCGGCCGACGTGGATTCCGTCCGCGCCGAGGTCACGAAGTTCACGAAGCGGATTGAGGAGCACCTCTAGCGTTTCCGCCGCCGCTGGGCGTCCGTCGCTCGCCGCGCGGCATCCAAGACTTCGGGATCCGAAACCCCGGTCGCGCCTCGACCCCCGAGCCTCCGTCCCATCTCTTCGCGGAGCTGCCGCCAATCCTCCCACTCGGACTCGTCGACCTTCGGGTCGGTTCCGACGTCCGCGTCCTTTCGCTTCGTGCGGCGGGCCACGGCCCACGAGCGGAGCGCCGGTTCAAAGAAGTTTCGTCAAATCCGTCGGAAGCCTCGGAGCATCCATTCTCCGACCGCCTTGGTGACGTACCTCATGCTCGCGCCCGCGCCCCGGTCGTTCCCTTCCGCCCGCGTCCGACCCCTCGCAAGGGCTTCTAGCACCTCGCTCTCCGTCGAACCGTCGTCCACGATCGTCGCCGCACGACCGACCTCTTCGAGGTAGTGCGCGTCGCTCCCGCCGGTCCCTCCGACGCTCTTCATCGCCGCCAGCGCCCGGGCGCGTACGTTCCCGCGTCGAAGGGTGCGGGCGTTCTGGACTTCGTAGGCGGCGAAGGGGGAGGACACGGTAGGGCGCTCTCCCAAGCCCGACCACACCCGGTAGGGATGTGCCGCCACGGGAACTGCGGCCTCGCGCGATTGGGACGGTCGTGCCGTACGCGAGCACGTGGCCCACGTCCGTGGAGATTTCCGCTCCACGGATCACGAGGAAGCCGTTTGCGCGCCCGTATTCCCATGCGAGGCGTGAGCCTTCGACCGCGTTGTGGTCCGTGATCGCTACGCCGTCGAACCCTCGCTGCTTCGCCGCTTTGACGATCTCAATCGGGTCGAGCTTCGAGTCGGGAGAGTACCTCGAGTGGGTGTGGAGGTCGAGGCGCACACGCCCCGCACGGCTGGCGCGAGATTAAGGTTTGGCGGCGCAACCGTTTTGGCGGCGACGCGGATGCCCCGGCGTGCTCCCGGCGCTTCAGGCCAAACTACAGGCGGTGGACGACGCGGCCCGTCGGTTCGATCGCGCGAGCGCGGCGGTCGCCATCCTGTTGCGAGAGACGAACCGGCTCTCGGTCTTGGTGACCGAGCGGGCGACGCGCGAGTCGGACCCGTGGTCGGGGCAATGGTCGTTCCCCGGAGGACGTCGGAAACTTGAGGAACCGCTCATCGAAACCGCCCGCCGCGAAACCGAGGAGGAAGTGGGGCTCTCGCTGCGCGAGTCAGAAGTGCTCGGCTGCTTGGAGGCGCGAACGGCGGGTCGCAGGGAGATGCTGATCTTGCCCTTCGTCTTCCGTTGGACCGGGGCGCAGGAGCCCAGACCCGGTCCCGAGGTGGCGAAAGCCGTCTGGGTCCCCTTAAGGGAGTTGCCGGCGACCCGCAAGATCACGACGATTCATGTCCAGGGCCGCGCCCTCGAGATGCCCGCGTTCGTCGAAGGACCGCGGACGATCTGGGGGTTTACCTACCGCGCTCTTGAGGACCTGTTGGCGCTCCTCCCTCAGTGAACAGGGGAACCGTCCGCGATTTCCTTGTCGACGTGGACGAACGCGTCGCCGACTTTCAGGGGCCGTCGCTCCCCGCCAGTCCCAAGAAAATAGACCTTGCCGCCATCGTCGATGAGGAGCCGAAGCTTCCTGAAGTCGTCGAACGCAATGCGCGGCGCACCTCGCACTCCGAAGATTTGCTCCCCGATCCGCGCCTCGGAGGGCGGAAGGACCAGACCGACCTCCCGCGCGTCCTCCCCCGCCAAGAGCATGCCGTTGGACTCCACGCCGCGGAGCTTCGCCGGCTGAAGGTTCGTGAGGAGAGCGATCTTCCGCCCTTTGAGTTCGTCTTTCGTATAGTTTGCCTTGATGCCGGCGACGATTTGGCGGCGTTCGTCCCCGAGGTCGATGTCCATCACATAGAGCTTGTCGGCCTGCGGATGGTCCCGCACGTCCACGATTTGTGCGACGCGCACGTCGAGGCGGTCCCCCTCGTTCTCGGGAGTCGCCGCCTCCAACTCGATTTTCGCGAACAACGGCTTTCCGACCCGGAGCGTCTGGCCGTCGGTGAGGTCGTCGAGCGCGGCGTCCCAGGGTTGGCGGTCGATCGCGTCATCATAGCCGAGCGCGTGCCACAGCCGCTGGGACGAGAAGGGCAGCATCGGCGCCATGATCACGGCCAACGCGCGCGACACGCGGAGGGCGACGTGGAGGGCCGTCCCGCATTTCTGGCGGTCCGCCTTGATGAGGTCCCACGGGGCCTTTCCGTCGAAGTACTGGTTCCCGAGCCGGGCGAGTTGCACCGCCTCCCGCATCGCCTGCTGGAAGTGCAGAAACTCGAGGTTGTGCCCGACCTTCTTCCATTGTTCCTCGATGTTCCGGATCATTGCCTTGTCGGACGCGTCGAGGAAGCCCGCCTCCGGGACCCGGTTGTCGAAGTTCTTCGCGGCGAACGTGAGCGCGCGATGCGCGAAATTCCCGTACACCGCCAACAGCTCGTTGTTGTTCCGCCGCGCGAAGTCCTCCCACGTGAACTCGGAGTCCTTGAGCTCTGGCATCGCCGCGATGCAGTAATAGCGGATCGCGTCCGGATCGAACCGTTCGAGGAGGTCTGGCAACCATGCCCCCTTTCCGCGTCCCGCGCTCATCTTCTCCCCAGAGATGTTCATGTATTGGGAAGCGGGGATGTCGTACGGCAGTCCGAGCTTGTCGTCATAACCCATCAGGATCGCGGGCCAGAACAGGGTGTGGAAGACGATGTTGTCCTTCCCGATGAAGTAAAAGTGTTTGGCGGTCGGGTCGTACCACCAGTCCTTCCAACGTTCGGGCTTCCCCTGCCGTCGCCAATACTCTCGGCTCGCGGTGAGGTACCCCATGACCGCTTCGAACCACACGTAGATTCGTTTCCCGTCCCACCCTGGGTGTAGCGGGACTTCGATTCCCCAATCGAGGTCGCGCGTGATCGGGCGATCCTGAAGGCCTTCGTCAAGCCAGGACTTTGTGAAGGTGAGGACGGGGAGGCGCCAGTGAGTCCTCGTCGCGACCCAGGTCTTCAGGCGGTCCTGGAACGCGCTGAGCCGGAAGAAGGCGTGGCGGGTCTCCCGTGGCACCGGCGTCGTCCCGTGCACGCGGCACTTTGGGTTGATCAGCTCGAAGGGGTCGAGCAGATGCCCGCAGTTCTCACACTGATCGCCCCGCGCACGGAGGAAGTGACAGTGCGGACACTCTCCCTCGACGTAGCGATCGGGGAGGAAATGGTTCCCCGTGGCGCAATACGGAGACGTCATGTTCCGTTCGTCGATGTATCGATGCCTGTGCAATGTGGAGAAGATCTCTTGCACGTCCTTCTGGTGATTCGGGTCCGCGGTGTTCCAGTACAGGTCGTACCGGACCCCGAGCTCTTCGATGTTCTTGGCGTGGAGCGCGTGATACCGGTTCGCGATGACCTCCGGCGAGACCCCCTCTTCGTCCCCGCGAACCGTCGTCGGCGTCCCGTGCATGTCGGTCCCGCCGACCATGAGGACGTCGTCGCCCTTCATCCGGTGGTATCGAGCGAACGCGTCCGCCGGAATGAACGTCGAGCAGGCGTGGCCGATGTGGCGGGGGCCCGAAGCGTACGGCCACGCCACCGCCACCAGGATCTTCTCCATGGGAAGGCCACGGAACGGCGCGCGGGCCTTAAATCATTCGCGTGCGCGAGAATGTCGTGGCGACTTCGGATTCCGCTGGCGGAACCCGTTTTGAAAATCACGATTCGAAATCGCAGCCGAGGCATTATGCCGAAGCGGCAAGATGCCCCGTTCCCCGGGAGTGGGTCGCAATGAGCACCAACGTGTCCGCGAACATGTCGTTCCGCGAGAGGGCCGGACCGATTCGGGCAATTACGTGTCCTCGATGTGGCGAGATGAACCCGCTCGCGACGAGTCGCTGCCGGTCGTGCCTCACTCCGCTCCCCTCGAAGGCGACCTCTGCGCCTCGGATTGCGCACCCAATCATCGAGATGCCTCGCTCCCAGCTCGACGCGATCTTCGGGGAGCTCGAGGCGCTTACGCGGGACGAAGATGTCCCCTCAGTCCATTTCCAATGCCCTCAGTGCGGGCGGCTCGTGGACGAGGTCGCCACACAATGCCACTGTGGGGCAATCTTCGCGGACGCGCACAGTCCTGTCGGATACGAATGCCCCTTGTGCGGCTCTCGTGTTTCCGGCGATGCGACCGCGTGTCGCTGCGGAGCCCGATTTTCCGAGTGATGCGGTCGGGACAATCCTTTTCAACCGCAATGGCGCTAGCTTGGGCGTGGGCCGCGCCAAGCCTCGGTTGTACGTCGTCGTCTGGTGGGCGTATCAGAAGCCGTACTACGCGGTCACGCGCGACTCGGAGGAGGCGGCATGGACCGCCAACCTTCGGAATGGGATCGTCCTAGAGGTCGAAGGGACCGGCGTCGAAGTGAAGCGCGTCCTCGATCATTGGCGGCGGGACGGCGAAGGACATCCTCTTCCGGCAGAGGTGCGCGAGCCGGCGGGGGACATGATCCCCGCTCTCGCCCGACGGGTGGCGCGCCCCCGTCAAGGCAAAGAGTAGAGGGAGAGCGCGTAGGCCGTTTCGAACCCGAGCTTCTCATACAGTCGTTGGGCCTCGCTCCCGTGGAACACTTGGAGGGTGAGCACCTCGTCGCCCGTCTCTCCGAACGCCTCGATGCACTTCCGACTAAGCGCCGTCGCGATTCCGCGGCGTCGGAGGTCGGGGCGTGTGGCGACGCTGTAGATCCCGCAGATCTTGTCGCCCGTTCGGACGAGCGCCGCAACGCCGGCGACCTTCCCGTCGACCTCCCCGAGGAACGTCTGCCCCCGGACGTCGTCCGGCTCCAGCGAGAGGGAGGAAACGAGGACGTCCTTCCACTCCGGCGGGAAGTCGAAGCCTTGGAGGACGATGTCGACTGCAGTCGTCATGTCCTCCTCCGTCGATGCGGTGCGAACGCGCACTCCCTGTGGCGACGGGAGGTTCGTCGTCTTCTTCCACACCATGACGTCGAGCTCCCCGTCCTCTTGGAAGCCGCGTTGCCACAGGTCGACGCCGAAGTCCGAGGGCCGGGTGATTGACCACAACTGGAAGTGCGGGGTGAGCCCATGTCCACGGAACGTGTCGACCACGTAATCGAGCAGTTGCTCCTTCGACGTATCTCCGGCGTCGACCTTGCACGCAAAATTGAACCCTTTGGCGGGCAGGTCGGGGTTCAGGACGAGCACGACGTTCCCCCGGTCCTCGACCTTCCCTCCGATCCCTCGCATCGCCTGGACCCGATGCCATTCTAGACGCCACCAGAGGTCTTGCGCCCGCACGACCCGGGCCTAGGCGGGGGCCCCTAGAAAATGGTTGCGTCCCGATTAGCAGCCCCGAAAGCGTCTTATCGTCCGCTCGCGTCCAGCGGTCGATGGACCTGCGGAAGGTCCGGCGCGAGGCGGAGACCTTCGTTCGGGCCGTCGCGAAGGAATTCTACGAGAACTGGGCCGGCCTGAAGGCGGAGATGGACACCGCTTCGATTTACAAGAAGCATGCGAGCCTTTTCTCGAAGGAACTTTTGGACGAGCTCCGCGCCAAGCGCAAGGCAGCCACCGGCGAAGACGAGCGCCGGCTGCGTCTCCTCCAGAGCGCGCTCACGGACGAAGCGCTCCAGCACGCGGTCAGCGGGTTCAGTGATCGGCGCGCGACCGAAGAGTCCACTCGAACCGTCCGGGTCGACGGGGAGACGATCCCGTACCGATTGGCGGCGGTGCGCCAGCAGAACGAGGACGACCGAAGCCGGCGCGCGAAGATCTTCGACGCGCGGATGGGGGTCGTGCGCGACCTGAACAAGATCCTCGTCGAGCGGTGGGAAAAGCTCCATGCATTCGCGATGGACCTGGGGTACGACCACTACGCACACCTGTTCGCGGACCTTCCTCGCGCAGACAGAGGCCGTCTACGTCGACACGATGGACCGAATGCTCAAGCCGATGGGCCTGACCGTCGAGACGGCGGAGGCCCACGACATCAACTACCTGTTCCGCGGGAAGGACTTCGACTCGTACTTCCACAAGGAGGAGGCCGTGCCTGTGCTCAGGCGGACCCTGAAGGGCCTCGGGTTCGACCTCGGCCGACAGACGAACATCCGCCTCGACGTCGCGGAGCGGCCGAGCAAGTCCCCGCGCGCCTTCTGCTCCGCCCTTGCGGTGCCGGACGACATCATCCTTGTGCTGATGCCCCATGGGGGGCACGACGACTTTTCGACGATCCTTCACGAGGCGGGGCATGCGGAACACTTCGGGAACACCGCCAAGAAGCTCCCATTCGAGTACCGATACCTCGGCGACAACAGCGTCACGGAAGGCTGGGCCTTCGTCCTCGAGTATATCACCCTCGACCCCGCATGGCTCCGCGCGCACGTGGGCCTGGAGGACGCTTCGGCATTCCATACAAGTTGTTCTTCCTCCGAAGATATGCCGCGAAGCTGAACTACGAACTCCAGCTCCACACCCGGGGCGAGGATGGCATGGACCGCGTGTACGCCTCCGAGTTGCGCAAGGTGCTCAAGTTCCGGGTCCCGCCCGAGCAGTACCTCGTCGACCTCGACGACGGGTTCTACGCCGCGCAGTACTTGCGGGCATGGATTTTCGACGCGCAGATCCGTGCCGCCCTCCGAGAGAAGCACGGAGATGGATGGTGGTCGACGAAGGAGGCGGGCGCGTTCCTGAAGCGGCAGTGGTCGTCGGGCCAGAAATACTCCGTCGAGGAGCTCTTGGAGGGCGTTGGATACGCCGGGCTGGACCTCGATCCGTTCGTCGAGGAGATTGAGTCGCGCCTCGCGTCGTGACGGCCGATAGGTGGAGGCAAACCATTATTAGGCATCTTCCCCCATGGTAAGCCGATGGCCGCGGCAACCCCCGACCAGGTCGCAGAATGCCCGAGTTGCGGCGCGGAAGTCGCCCTAGTCGCCCTAGACGCCAAGGAGTGCCCGAACTGCGGCGAGATTTTTTCTGAAGACCTGCTGCAGGTGACCGCCGAAGAGCCTGAGGCCAAGCCGTCGCGTCTCGAGAAGCTCATGTTCCTTGGTGGCGTGATCCTCGTCCTCGCGGGGGGTCCCGGGATTGCCCTCGGAAGTTGGCTTCACGACGTCCTTCATATCCCGATCATCGGGGAAGCGTACGAAGCGTTCGGCCCGCTGAACCGCCTGTTTGCGGCCCTCGGGCTCCTCGTCCTGCTCGTCGGGATCGTGCTGCTGATCTTGTCCTTGCGGCTCGTGCGGCCGACCTTCGACTACGATGTCGGGGCCCCGAAGAAGGCCTGAAGGCGGCCCTTTTTATCCTTGCCGCGGCGCCACCGCCATAGCTATTTATATCGTCCCAGGGATGCGACGCCGCTACCCAAAGTAGCGAGGAGTTGCGGCATGGCGGATTACGGTGGGGGAGGGGGAGGGGGCTTCCGGCCTTCTCCGGTGGAAGAAGGGAAGGTCTACGACTGCAAGATTGAGGACATGGGGCGGGAAGGGGACGGCTTGGCCCGGATCGAGAACTTCGTTGTTTTCGTCCCGGGGACGAAGGTCGGGGACCAAGTCAAAGTCCGGATCACGAAGGTGCTCCGGCGGATGGCGATCGGTGAGGTCGTCAAGGACTAGGCGTTCGCCGCTCACGAGGCGGGCTAGCCTTTTGCCTTGAGGTAGAACGCGAGGTCGCCGGCGACGACCTCGAGGAATTGGCGGTCTTGCGGGGTGAAGGCGTCCAGGGCGTCCGAGTCGATGTCGATTTCGCCGAAGACCCGGCCATCCGTTTGGATTGGAACGACAATTTCCGACTTCGTGTTGGGGAAACAAGCGAGATAGCGAGGATCCTTCGATACGTCGGGGACGAGGACGGTCTGTCTTGTCCGCGCGGCCAGGCCGCAGATTCCCTGCCCGATGGGAATCGCGACGTGCTCGGTAACCTGCTCTCCTTTCCACGCGCCGAGGCGGAGCGTCTCGCCGTCGAGCAGGTAGATGCCGACCCACGAGTAATGGGGGAACGTCGCTCGCAGGTGCCCGGCGACGAAGTCGAGGACCGCCGGCGGGGGGCGCTTCGGGTCGATCACGATTCGCATCGCCTCGATCGTACCGTTGTACTTCGGTCCGATCGGGGGTGCTTTCGAAAAGAACGATGCGTAGTTGCCAACGCCGCGCATGGGACCGCAGCACGTACGGCCGTGGTGCGCTTAAGTCTTCTTCGCCGTCATTGTTTGTCACGGAATCCCATCTGTGGGCAAACGTTCAAATAGAATTCTAGGAATCGCAGCCATACAAGCATCCCTCCACAACGAGGCCGTTCCTGATTTTCTCTCGAACGGCCTATCTTTTTCTCTCCCTGCTGATATGGGTAGCCGTGGCCTCTGCCGTGCTCCTCGTCGACGATTGGCGCACGTTGCGGCGCACGATACACCCCGGCGGCATACGCGAGCTCCTCGGTGCGAGCCTCGCGGACGAGGGCCTGTTGCAGGACGTGGAATTGTTCCAGGACGCGTTCGAGTACGCGGCGGCGTTCCATCGCTCGATGACGGAGCGCGATTTGCGCGAGCACACGGTGGAGCAGGTGCTCTCGCTCACGATGTACACGCTCGGAGACCCGGTGCCGCCGACCGATCCCGCCCTCCGGCGGGCCGCGCAACGGGCGCTCGAGCGGAACGCGGAACAGGTTTCGTGGTACGACGACGCCCCGCCCTTCCTCGAAGAGATTCACCGCCAAAAGATTCCCACCGCCCTCGTGACGAACACGATCTTCGGCCTCGGCCGCGTGTGGGAAGAGGAGCTCGCGCGATGGTTCCCCGTCCGCATCCTGTCGCGGGAGTTCGGGTTCGTCAAACCTCATCCGGGCATCTTCCTCGAGGCGGCGCGCGCCCTCCACGTGGACCCGAAGGAATGCACGTTCGTGGGCGACCTCCCTCTCGCCGACGTGTGGGGGGCGCAGCGGGTCGGGATGCGCGGCGTGCTGATCGACCGCGGCGATGAGGGGCAGGGTGCGTTCCGCGCAGGGGACGCGCGGCTGGCGGCGCATCTCGGCGTCGAGTTGGCGGCGATTCGCCCCGACGTGACCGTGTCGTCCCTCGCGGACGTGTTGGCGGTGCTCGCCTAAGGGATCGGCGGGCGCTCGATCCCCCGCCAATCTATGCGCGCGCGGCCGCCCTCGAGAGTCACTCGTCCCTCCGCGACGAGTCGCACCGCGACGGGGTATAATCGGTTCTCCCACTCAAGGATCCGGGCGGCGAACGTTTCCTCTGTGTCGTCGTCCCCGACGGGAACGGCCTTCTGTAAGATGATGGGACCGGCGTCGAGGCTCGCGTCGACGAAATGGATCGTGAGGCCGCTCACCTTTGCCCCGTGGTCGAGAGCGTCGCGGATGCCGTGCGCACCGGGGAACGCGGGCAGCAGTGACGGATGGATGTTCAGGATCCGGTCCGGGAATTGCGCGACGAAGTACGGGGTGACGAGCCGCATGAACCCCGCGAACACGACGAGGTCCACCCCTCGTTCCTTCAGCGCCTTGACCGCCTCCCGCTCCCATCCCTCGCGGTCCTTTCCAAACGTCGTGTGGTCGATGACGACCTGCGCGATTCCTGCCTTGCGCGCGCGGTCGAGGACGAGCGCCCCGGGGACATTGCAGACCAGGAGCACAATTTCCGCCGGGATCTCCTTTCGCATGCACGCGTCCGCGATGGCCTGAAAGTTTGTGCCTCGCCCCGATGCGAGGACCCCGATCTTCGCGCGCGCCATGGTTCTCCTCAGTGCTTGAAGAACCGCACGCCGGAAAAGACCATCGCAATCCCGTGCTCGTTCGCCGCGTCGACGACTTCGCCGGGCTGGAGGATTGCGGCCACGCCCGCCTTGGCGGCCTCGTCAATCCCGTCCCGGAACGGGAAGAAGGCATCGCTGCTGAGCACCGAACCGCCGGCACGACCCTGGGCCTTCATCGCGGCGAGCATGACGGCGTCAACCCGGGAGACCTGTCCTGCGCCGATCGCGACGGTGGCTCGGTCGCGCGCGAGCACCACCGCGTTCGACTTTGCGTGCTTGCACACCGTCGTCGCGAACAACAGGTCTCTAATCTGATCCTCCGATGGTTTCGTCTTCGTGACGACCTTGAGCTCTTGAGGGCGAATGTCGGGCGCGTCCGTCGTCTGGAGCAAGAATCCGCCGCGGATGTGCAGGAGCCGCCAGGCAGGGCGGGAGGCCCATGGGCCCTGGGTCTTGAGCAATCGGATGTTCTCGCGTTTGCGCAACCGGTCTAAGGCATCCGCGGCGAAGTCGGGGGCGATGATTCCCTCGATGAAGTGGCCCTTCATCGCCTTCACCGCGTCGAGGTCGACCGTTCGGTTGAACGCCGCGACGCATCCGTAGGCCGCTTTTGAGTCCGCGGCGTACGCCGCCGCATACGCGTCCGCGGGCCGTTCCCGCGCGGCCGCACCGGACGGATTGCCATGCTTGATGATGACCGCGACGGAGTCCGGGAAATCGAGCGCCAGGTCGAGCGCGGCATCGAAGTCGAGGAGGTTGTTGAACGACAGCTCCTTGCCGTGGAGCTTCTGGGCCGTCGCGAGGGAAGGATCGCGCGCGTCGGGGTCCCGGTAGAACGCCGCCTTCTGGTACGGGTTCTCCCCATAGCGAAGGTCTTGCGTCTTGTCCAGAGAAATCCGCAAGTACGGCGGCATCGCGTGACCCGCCCGGGCCGACCACCAGTTGGTAATCGTCGCGTCGTAATCCGCGGTGCGAGCGAACGCCTCGAGTGCAAGGCGCTGGCGGGTCTGGGGGCCGAGGTCCCCATCCCTCCTTAGCTCGTCCAGGACGGCCGGGTATTGGCGGGGATCGGAAATGACGGCCACATGCTCCGCGTTCTTCGCGGCGGACCGCAAGAGGGCGACGCCCCCGATGTCGATGTTCTCGATAATCTGGGCGTCTGGGGCGACTTGGGCCACGGTCTGTTCGAAGGGATAGAGGTTGACAACCACCATCGCGAAGCGCATCCCGCCAAGCGCCTCCAGATCCCGAAGGTGCTTCGGGTTCGTCGGGACCGCCAAGATTCCCGCGTGCACCTTCGGATGGAGAGTCTTCACGCGACCTTCGAGGAGCGATCCATGGCCTGTGAGGTCCTCGAGATTCTTGACGGGGATGTGGTGCGAGCGAAGGAACGTGGCCGTGCCCTCCGATGCGAGGAGCTCGAACTCAAGCTCGTGCAACCCCCGTGCAAAATCCGCAAGGCCCTCCTTGTTCGAGACGCTCAGCAGCGCCCGGCGGACCTGACCCATTCGTATTACCGGCTCGAAATGGACGATGCCGGATTAAGGTTTCGGAGAGGCAAGCCGAATGGTGTGCTATGAGGGCCGCGGATGAAGGCCCGCCGCACTCACGATCTTCGGAACCGCGTCGTCCCACTCCACCGCCATGATGTGGACCCCTCGGACTCCTTCAACACCCCGCAGACGGTCGACCGTCTCGACTGCGAGGTGGAGTCCTTCTGTTTTGACCTCGTTCGCAGCGCCGAGCCGCTCGAACACGGCGGAAGGGATGTCGATTCCCGGGACCTTGTCATCTAGGAACTTCGCCATCTTCGCCGACCGCAGAGGAATGACGCCCGCGACGATGTGCGTCTTCTCGTGAAGCCACTCTTTGCGGACGAGGCGCATCCACTCCTCGAACGCCTCGATGTCGAACACCGCCTGCGTTTGAACGAAGTCGGCGCCCGCGTCGACCTTTCCCCGCAAGTTCACGACGGTTTCCTCCGCAGGAGCTCCGAACGGGTTCACGGTCGCTCCCAGGAAAAGGTTCGGTGGATCATCGATGACCTCGCCGCCCGCGAGTTTCCCATGGTCTCGAAGTTGCTTGGCCGCCGCCAAGAACTGCTCCGTCGTCCATTCGTAGACGGGCACCGCATCGGGCTCGTTTCCCAGACGCGGGTCGTCTCCTGACATCGCCACGATGTTCCGCACCCCGAGGGCGTGGGCCCCGAGGATGTCCGCCTGAAGTGCGATCCGGTTCCGATCCCTTGTGACCATCTGCATCACGGGCTCCACACCCTCTTGGAGGAGAATCGCGGAAGCCGCCAGACTCGAAATCTTGACCATCGCCCGTGGAGAGTCGGTGACGTTGACCGCGTCCACATGACCGCGCAGTGCGCGGGCTTGCGCACGAGTCCGGTTCGGAGACGCCGAGGCGTCCGGCGTGACCTCCGCGGTCACAGCGAACGTGCCGGCGGCGAGCACCTTCTCGAGATGGCTTCCGACGCGGAGCGGTCTCGACCCCGCCATCGGGCGTCGAACGGACCTCGCGCGTAATGAGCCTTTCCCCCGACAAACTTCTTAGCGCGACGTGGGATGCGCGGCCGATGCGGCGAGGGCAGCCCTTGGTCCTTTTCGTTTTCACGGTCCTCGTTGGGCTTGCGCGCGTCTTCTCCTATGCGGGAACCACGATCGGCCAAGGACTCTCGTTCTCGCTCATGATCGAGTCCGTGGCGTTGCACGCCGCCATCTTCTGCCTCGTCGCGTTCCTCATGACGGCCTTCAGCCGAGCGACGGTCACGCGCGCGACGCAGGTCGCCCTGTACGCACAGGCGCTTCTGTTTCTCGCGCCGTTCGTCGACATCGGGATCGGGGCGCCGGTCGGTGGATATTGGACCACCTACGGCGGATTCTTTGGCGGTTCGGCCGGTTCCCTCTTGGCGGGAGCGGCGCTCGCGGCGATCCTCGGATGGGGCGTTTGGGACGCATCGGTCGGACGGTCCGCCGCGCGCCGAACGAACGCCGTCATCGCCGCCCTCCTCGGATTCGTGGGTGCCTCCCTCGTCGCGATTCCAGCGCCGGAGCTCCTCCTCATCGCCCCGATCGGATGGGAGGGGCACATCGCCCTCGCGGTCTACTACGGGGCCTTGGGCGCCGCATTGTCGGCGGGGGCGCTCTGGTTCGGGAATCGCGGGGCGCTCCGCTCCCTCCTCCGCGAGATTCGACCCGTGACAGGCTGCGGGTTCGCGCTCTTCGCGGTCGCCGGTGTCTTGTCCGCCTCGCGCTTCGCAGACGCCCCGCTGTCGCTCGAACCCATCACGCGTCTTCAGTTCGAAGGGCCGTACTTCCTTGCCGCGGCGGTCGCCGCCGCATCCCTTTGGGTGGAGTGGCGGCTCATCCGTTCGACGCGGCTCGGCCCGCTGAGGATTGACGGCGCAATCGTCGCGAAGGTCGTCGCTCTCGCGTTCGCCCTCGTGCTCGGGGTGTTCCCGTTTGTGGCGGTGGGTCTTGCGGGCAGCCTCGCGTGGCTCGGGCGCGACACGAGGACGTCTCCCCTGATCGGCCTCGTCGGCACCCTCGCGATCGTTGCGGGGAATGTGTCCGTCGTCGCCGTGGATTTCGTGGCGATCTCGCTCGGCCCCGCCATCCTCTTCGTTCCGATCAGCCCGGACTCGCCACCCACCGTGTTCGGCCTCGCGGTCGCGGGCGCCGTCGGCATCCTCCTGGCGCTCGAAACCCTTCGCCCTACCAGCCGTACTTCTGCGTGAGGGACATCCCGCGCCTCATCGTAAGGAGATCTCGCGTCTCTGAGAGGTACCGCGGGTGGCGCGTCAAGATTCGCCAGAACGCACGCATGGTCGTCACGTCGCCCGTATCCCCGTGGTCGACGACGTCGCCCGCGAAATTGTAGTGCGCATCGTCCCACGACGCGAACAGGTCTGCGGTCTTCCACAGCACCGGGTCGAGGAACGGCGAGCCTTTCATGATGCGGTCATACTCTTGGAATCGCGCCATCTCGTCCCGCGCGAGCGCCTCGACCGCCACGTCTCCCGCGACCTTCCCAGAATACAGTGCGGGGTGGATTCCCCCGCCAAACACCGGGTTCGTCACCCCCGCCGCGTCCCCGACAATCGCGAGCCCCGGCGCCGCCAAGCTCGAGAACGTATACCGGAGCGGGATGTCGCCGCCCGTCTTCTTGTGGATCCGATCGAGCGGCACGCGCATCTCCGCGCAGAATGCGTCCATGAGCTCCTTCACCCGGTCCATCGCGAGGACGCCCACGTCGTAGAAGCCGTTCTTCGGGAAGACCCATGCGTAGCCGCCGCGGTACTTCTGTGCGTACACGAAGATGAGCCACCCGTCGCACGGGTACGACCAATCCTGCGCGGCGAACCGGTACTCGACCGCTTTGACGTAGACCCGTTGCTGGAGGAGGCCCGCCCACCGCGCGACGTTCGAGGCGGGGCCATCCGCGCCGATGAGGGTTCGGGCGCGGAACGAATCCCCTCGATCCGTCTCGACGATCCAACCCCCGTCGTGGCGGTGGACCCCGGAGACCTTCGTCCGGAGACGTAGTTCCGCCCCCGCGTCGACGGCGGTCTGCACGACCCACTGATCGAACTTGGCACGGTCGATGCAGTATCCCGGAATCGTGACGGTGAAGTCGGACCCGTCCGGAAGGATGGCCCGCACGCCCTTCACGCGTTCGCGGACCCAATCGGCGTGCTCGGAGAGGCCCGCGTTCTCGAGGCCGAACTGCGAAAGGCCTTCGCCGCACTGCACGGGCACGCCGACAACGTCCCGTTTCTCGAGGAAAAGGACGGTGTGGCCCGCCTTCGCGATCGACATCCCCGCTCGGCCGCCGGCGGGGCCGGCACCGACGATCACGCAGTCGTACGCCCGCACCACGCCCTCCATCGAGAAGGACCGCCTTTAACGGTTGCGCCACTCCGGAGGCCGACGCCCTTTTCGGTCGCGTACCTTCATAAGGGGTGTCTAATCGTGAGGCAAACGTTAAATATCGACGAGTCGCTCGTATGGCTTGGGTGTTTGATGGGCAACCTCCCCCCTCCTTGAAAACCCCACCCATCAGCACCCATTTTTCCGCGCGGAGGCGCGCGAAGGCGCGCCGATGACGCACCTTCCAAAGCTTTAGGGAACCCGCGGCCATGCCGCGGCCGAGGGTCCGTTCTGAGCGCGACGATTATCGACGGAAAAGCGGTCGCGGACGCCATCAAGGCGGAGCTGAAGCCGCGCGTCGAGGCGCTCACCGCCAGGGGCCGTACCCCGGGGCTCGCCGCGGTCCTCGTCGGCGACGACCCCGCATCGCAAGTGTACGTGAAGGCGAAGGCGAAGGGGAGCGAGGAGCTCGGGATCCATTCCGAGGTCGTGCAGCTTCCCGCCGATACCACCGAGGATCAGCTCCTCAAGGAGGTCGCGAAGCTGAACAATCGCGCGGACGTGCACGGCATCCTGGTCCAGCAGCCGCTCCCCGCGCAGATTCGCACGGAGAAGGCGGTCGCGGCGGTCTCTCCCTTGAAAGACGTGGACTGTTTCCACCCCGTGAACGTGGGCCTCCTCCTGATCGGGACACCCCGGTTCGTCCCCGCGACACCCGCAGGGGTTCAGGAGCTCCTCCTTCGAAGCGGGAACGACCCGGCGGGGAAGCGCGTGACGATCCTCGGCCGGAGCAACATCGTCGGCAAGCCGTTGGCGGCGCTGCTCGTGCAGAAGGGGCGGGGCGGGAACGCGACGGTCACGGTCGCCCACAGTGCGACGAAGGACATCGCGGCGGTGCTGCGGACCGGCGAGATCATCGTGGTCGCGATCGGGCAGCCGCGCTTCGTGAAGGCCGACATGGTTCGAAAAGGCGCGGTCGTGATCGATGTCGGCATCAATCGAGTTCCGGATTCCGCGACGAAGTCGGGCACGCGCCTCGTCGGCGACGTGGATTTCGACGCCGTCAAGGAGGTTGCGGCAGCGATTACGCCCGTGCCCGGCGGGGTCGGGCCGATGACGATCGCGATGCTCCTCACGAACACGATCCGTGCGGCGGAAGCAGTGGGCGGCTGATCACGCCGCTTCGTCCGCGGGTTTCTCCGGGTCGGCGAGGGGTTCCG
>VBMQ01000080.1:0-3462 GCA_005878375.1 Methanobacteriota archaeon
GCCTTCGCGAACGAGTTGATGCTCGGGTACTTCGAGTTCGCCTTCACGTACGCGTCGTCGATCGGCTTGCCCCCGGGCAGGCGCGCGCGACGGACGAGGAGCATCGCCGCGACGGTCGGGTCGACCTCGCCCCAGGTGATGTAGTCCTTCGCCCGCTGGAGCATGCCGTCGACGCTCGGCGTCTGGGCGAGGAGGACGCAGTGGTTCGTGCGGTGGAGTCGCAGGTACCGGAGCGTGTCCTTGATTTCCGGTCGCTGGGTCACGTGGCCCCGGATGCGGAGGACCGCGTACGTCATGCCCCGCCCCCCTTCGGCGGTTCCTCCGGCGGGGGTGGCGGTTCTGCGGCCTCTCCCGCGCCGGAGTCGCGAACGTACACCTTTTCCGCGCCCGTGCGGATCTTGAGCCGATCCGTCTGCTCGCCACTGACCTTCGCGCGCGACGTCCGCTGTACCGCGTCGAAGGTCGCGAGCGCGTAGTTCACGGTCGTCTTCGTGTGCCCCTGCGTGAACGCCCACGCGTCCCGGATGCCCGCGAGCCGGAGCACGGACTTCGCGACGTCGCCGACCGCGAGGCCGACGCCCTGGGGGGCGGGCTTGAGGGTGACGCGGACCGAGCCGCTCCGTCCAATCACCTTGAGGGGCAGACTGTGCGCGCGGAAACACCCGCACTCCCACGAGCCGCATCCACGCTTGACTTCGATCATGTGGATCTTCGCGTCGTCGATGGCGCGGCGGATCGCGGGCCCGACCTCCTTGCCCCGCGCGCGGCCGAGGCCGACGAAGCCGTCGGAGTTCCCCACGACGACGGTGATCGCGAAGTTCACCCGGCGACCGGAGTCCGTCATGCGCTGGACCATGTTCACGTCGAGGACCTCGTCTTCGAGCTCCGGCAGCAGGATGTCCACGATCTCCGGTTCGCGGAGGACGAGGTTCGTCGCGAGCGCCTCCCCCATCGTCGTGACGTCCCCCTTGAGGACCATCTTCCCGAGGGTCGTCCGCGGCACCCATTCCCCGAGGTTCCGCTCGTCACGCATCATGGGTACCTCCCTGCACTTTCGCCTTCACGGCAGCGACTTCGGTCCGGCGTGCGTCTCCCAAGTGCGCCCCCTGGACCCGGTCTTCGGAGGGGAACACGTCGTCTCCATGCGGCACCGCCAATCCGGCATCCACGAGTCCCTTCGCGGCCGCGAACAGCCGTCCACCAGCGGCCGGCCGCTGAACCCCGAGGTCGAGGACAGCGCCCGTGATCCCCTTCTCCACGGCCCGCCGACCCGCGAGCAATCCTGTGAGATACGCGGCGGGGACGTTCCCCGTCGCGCCCGCCAAGCCGAAGTCGCGGAGCTCTCCGCTGACCGCGGAGGCGAGGATCCGATCGCCCCGCTCGTCGTAGCCGACGATCTGCACCTGGACCTGATTCAGGGACTTCCGGACCACCGCCCGCGCCGTGCCGGAGCGGAGGAGGCGAAGCCGCCGGCGGTAGTCCGTGCGGCCCTCGCGCCGCCGACGGAACCCCACCCGACGCCGCGCACCTTGGACCATCTTACGCCCCCTTCAGAAGACCCGCCGCCCGGAGGTGCTGCTCCATGTGGACGCGCCCCTTGAACATCCCGCCCTTCGCCTGGCGGTAGTAGGTCCGGTACGTGCGGACGTCGATCTTCCCTGAGTCCCGGAGTTCCTTCAGGAACTCCCGAAGTGGACGGATCACCCGGATCCATCGGCCCTTTCGTGGATTTCGCGCGTTCGACGCGCCCTTGCGGCTCCCCGGGCCCCGGCGTCGACCCTTTGCCCGCTGCGCGCGGCGGTGGTGCGTGCGCCCGCGGCTCTGCCCGTGGATCGGGAGCCTCTTGATCGTCCCGTTGTGGATCGCGATCCGGATGTCCGCGCGGGTAATCGCGTCCTCGAGCGACTCCATGTCGTTCGGGTCGATCCACACCCGCTCCTGGCCGCACTTCAGGATCTCCGCGGCCATGCGGCGTTGGTTCTTGAGGTTCATTCCTCCTCCCTCCGGTTCAGGACCCGGATACCCTTTTCGTCCGCCGCCGCCTCGATCTCCGTGCGGCGTCGCGCGCCGACGGTGGCGGCGATCCGGGCGGCCTCCAGCTTTGGATCGATCGGGTCGAGGTCGCGGACGCGGTGCACGAGGACCTCGCGGAACCCGGACGGGTGGAGCCCGCGGACCGCCTTCGGACCCCGATATCCGATCGATGCGACGTTCGGCCGGTAGCCGTAGTGGCGGCGGAGCTTCGACTGCCCGCCGTCGGGCTTGCGCCACCGCGGCCCGAGGCGCGGATGTCGGAACCATTCTTGGCGGTGGAACTCCGGGCGACGGCCCGCGATTTCGCGCCGCACCTTCAGGAACCCGCGGGTGGCGGCTGTGAGTTGGGGCTTGAGCTTCGGCTGATACTCCCGCTCCTCCTTCTTCCTCTTCTCCTTCGGCGCGATCTTCTTCGGTTCCTCCGCCTCGGCCTCTTCTTCCGCTTCTGGCCGCTCCTTTTCGGGCTCCGGCTCGAGCGGAGGCTTCACGGCTTTTGGTTCCGGGGCTTTGGCGGGTGCCTTGGCCGCTGCCTTCGCGGGCGTCTTCGCGCCCGCAGGTTTGGCGGCGGCAGCAATGTGCTCGAGGAGGCGCGCCCGCAGGTCGTCAACCTTCCCCTCGGCATCGAGCCCGAACGCTTCGCACCATGCCACGAGCTCGGCCTTCCGCGCCTTGCGGACTTCCGGCGGGGTCGGCAGCGCGGTCATCCCGCCACCTCCGCCTTCGCGACGATGTAGATGCCGTCCTGGAACACGCGGGGGTCGAAGCCCTTGATTTTCGTCGCGCGTTCGATGTTCGCGGCGGTCTGGCTCACGGCCTCGAGGTCTGGGCCCTCGAGCACGACCTGGTCCCCCTCGACGGTCACCTTCGTGTCGCCGAGGATCGGCGCCGTGCGCGGGTGCCGCTCCCCGAGGAAGTTCTCGATCACGAAGTCCTTCCCCTTCACGCTCGCCTTCATCGGGAAGTGCGAGTACACGATCTTCATGCGGTACCGCCATCCCTTCGTGACGCCCGCGACCATGTTCCGGAGGTGCGAGGCCCACGTCCCGACAATCGCCTTCTCTTGGCGCTTCGGCAGCTCACAGCGGAGACGCACCTCGTCGCCCTCGACGGCCACGCGGACCCGCGGATGCCACATCCGCCGCTCGAGCGTCGCCTTCGCGCCGCGAACCTGGACGACGGCGTCCTTCACGGTGACGTGGACCCCGTCCGGGACCTTGACCCGTTCTTCGACGACTCCGGCGACCGGCATGTTCCCTCAGTATACGAAAGCAAGCAGCTTGCCGCCCACGCCGAGCTCCTTGGCCCTTGCGTGTCCGATCACACCCGCTGTCGTCGTCAGGATGAGGACTCCGAAGTCCTGCGCGGGCAGGTATCGGGCCTCGTACTTGTCTAAGTCCGTGCGCTTCACGCTCGACCGCGGCTTGATCA
>VBMQ01000080.1:3469-17556 GCA_005878375.1 Methanobacteriota archaeon
GATCCCGCCGCGGCCGTCCTCGATGCGCTCCACGGCGTTGACGTACCCCGAGTTCTTCATCACCTCGAGGACGCGGCCAATGAGCTTCGACGCGGGCCGGACGTGGCATTCGCCCTTCCCCGCAAGCTCCGCGTTGCGGATCGTTGCCATCGCGTCGTTGAGCGGATCGAGTAGCATGATGACACCTCAGGAATACTTCCGGAATCCCATGTCGAAGGCGATCTCCCGGAAGCACTGGCGGCACACGTGGAGGCCGTACCGCCGCACGATGCCGCGCCGGCGGCCGCAGCGGACGCACCCCTTCTTGCGGCCGAACTGCTTCGTCGGCTTCATTCCGCGACCTCCGCGCTGAACGTCTGCTGGACGAACGTGACGGCCTCTTCCTTCGTGACGCGGTGCCGGTGCGGGACGCGTCCCGGCGCGACCCGCCGCTCCGCGACACGGAAGCCGGGCCGGACTAGGCACACGTTCACGTCCATCCCGAAGACGCCGATCTCCGGATCGTACTTCATCCCCTCAAAGTCCGTGTAGTCGGCGATTCCGAACGAGAAGTTCCCGAACCGGTCGAACACGTAGTCCGGGAGTCGGTTGTTCCGCACCGCAAGGGCGCGACGTAGGAACGCGACGGCCTTCTCCCCTCGCAACGTGACCTTAGCGCCGATCGGCATGTTCTGTCGCACGGCCCAGTCGCGGACCGCCCCGTGGGCGAGCGTCTGCACGGGCTTCTGACCCGTGACCATCTGCAGGACTTTCTGAGCCTTCGAGAGCTTCTCGCCGGACTCCCCGACGCCGATGTTCACGACGATCTTGCCGACGCGCACATCCCGCATGCCCGTCATCACACCGCCGCCCCCTCGGGTACCCGGATCTCCGGCGTCTCCTTCCCGACGACGAACACGTAGTCCAGGATCGTCGAGAAACCCTCGGTGAAGTGGACGAGGTTCGCGCGCGGGTTTCGCGTCTTCTCGACGCGGTCCACGTGGACGATCTCCCCGGCGTGCTGTCCCCCTGTCAGGAGCGCAATGTGGCCCTGCGTGAGCGGGATGGCGCCGAGCACTTTCTGGTCCGGGAGGGACACCTTGAGGGTCGTGCCGGTCGTGTGCTCGCTCTTCGCGAGCAGGAGGTTCCGGCCGTCGTGGAGACGGACCTGGAACTTCCCTCCTTTGACGGTCCCGCGGTCTTGGACGCGGCAGAGCTTCCACGCCGCGTCCGCGGCGTCAATCGGGACGAGCGCGAGCCGTCCCCTGCGATCGAGCAAGACGCGATAGTGCGCCTTCGTGGGGACGAGGCTCACGATGTCCATGAGCCCGACGGGGAACTTGGGGTCCGTGACGGGCCGGCCGTCGACGAGGACTTGGCGGGAGAAGATCACCCGCTCCGCCTCCCGAGCCGTGTCCGCGAGGCCCAGCGTCCCCCGGAGAACGTGGGCGATCGGGAGGGAATGCTCCAACGGGTGCGGTCCCGCGCGAGGCTTGTACGCCCAGACGAACTCCTTCCGCGCCAGCGTCCACGTCCGCGGGGCCCGGAGCCGCTTCATGTGCTTCCTCATTCCCGCGCCCCCTCGAACCGCTTGAGTCGGAGCGGATCGGTCTCGTCGAGCTTCGTGATGAGGACGTTCGACGGATGGATCTCCTTCGCGAGCTGGGTCCCGTCCGCCTTTGCGTGCGTGATGCCCTCGATCGTGATGCGGAGGGCCCGGTAGTCCACCGTCGCGACCTTCCCCTCCTTCCCCGCGTCGTCGCCGCGCATGATCTTCACGATGTCCCCCTTCCGGACGGGCACGGCGTGGGGCAGGTGCCGCTTCCTTTCCTCGAGATACGAGTCGCTGAGGTGGGCGGACATGAGGCGGCGCCTCCGGTGCAACGGCGCATTGAACAGCGCCTTTCTCGCCTTCCGTGCCTGCGTTGTCTTCATGGAATCACACGATGATGCTCGCGGTCGCCGCGATTCGGGGCCACCGTTCCGCGGCCTCGCGGGCGACCGGCCCCTTGATGTCCGATCCCTTCACCTCGCCCTCAGGCGTGATGAGCACGCACGCGTTGTCCTCGAATCGAACCATGATCCCGTCCGCGCGTCGGAACGGACGCCGTTGGCGAACGATGACCGCGTTCACGAGCTGCCGCCGCATTTCCGGCGTGCCCTTCTTCACGCTGACGAGGAGGATGTCCCCGATGCCCGCGGACGAATACCGTCGATGGGTGCTGTGGTACTTCGGCACCTCGACGATCTCGACGATCTTGGCGCCCGTGTTGTCGATGCACTCGAGGCGCGCACCCTTCGGGAGCCCGCGGGTTTGACGTCCCGGGAGGCCCTTCACGCGGCCACCCCCTTGTTCTGGATCGCGACGAAGGAGACCGTCTTCGCGATCGGACGGCACTCCATGAGGGTCACGCGGTCGCCGTCCTTGAGCTCCAAACACGGCGGGCTGTGGACCCGGAATCGCTTCGTCCGCTTCTCGTACCGCTCATACTTCCGGATGTACCGCAGGTAGTGCCGCTCGACGACGACCGTGCGCTGCATCTTCGTCGAGACGACGGTGCCTTCGAACGACTGGCCGCGGACCGGCAACGTGCCGTGGAACGGGCAGTGCACGTCCGCGCATCCCTTGACGGGCTTTGGCACGTCGATCCCGATGTCGCGCGCGACGGCGGTGGGCGGGGCCCTCGGCGGCGCCGCGGGTTTGGGCGTTGGCGGGGGCGCCGACTCGGGCGGAGGAGGCCTTGGGCTTGTTGGCACCCCGCTCGGGGCCGCTTTCGGATCGACTCCGCGTCCCTTCGCCATCCTACCTCGCCTTCTTGATTCGATCTTCGGGGCGAAACAGAAGGTCGTCGCCCGCGACGCGTACGCCGCCTTGTACATCGAAGGTGAACGAGGCGCCGTGCTTCGCGACGCGCTTTTCTCCCTTCGGAGTCTCGACGGTGATCGTGTTCCGCGTCTCGTCGGTCACAACGCCCAGGAGCCCGACGAGGCTCGGGTCCGTCGCACCGCTCACGACGACGGAGAGGCCGATGAGTTCGTGCTTTCGCAGATTCACGTCCCGTCCCCTCCCTTTCCGGCGGCCGGAGCGCGTTGCTTCGTGGCCCCTTCTTGCGTCTCGACGGTCAGAACCCGCGCGATGTTCTTGCGCAACGCCCGGATCTGTCCGGGGCTGTGCGGGGCGCCGCCCATCGCCGCGACGCCGCGCTCGTGGAGCAAGTCGTCCTGGAGCTCCTTCAACTTCGCCGTCCGCGCCTCGGGCGTCATCTGCCGGATCTCCTTCATCCTCAGGAGGGCCATCAGGACTCATCCTCCGGCTGGTCAACGGGCTCTTCTTCCTTGGGCTCCTCGGCGGGCACGACACCGGCGTCCGCGCCGGTCTCCCGGAGCTTCTGGATCTCCTTCTTGAGCTTGCGCGTCCCGACCTTACCCTTCGGAATCGCTTCCTCGACGACTGTGTCCGCGGGCAGGGGCACCTCGATCTTCGGTGGGGGCGTAGCCGGGGCCGCGGCGCTCGTGGGCGCCTTCACCGCGATCTCGTCGGGCAAGCGGGCCATCGGGTCCATGATCTCGACGGTGACGCCGATGACGCCGGGCTTGAGCTTCGCGATCGCGAACCCGAGTCGCATCCACTGGTTCCGGGGCTCGCCACAGTACTTCACGTGACCGGACTTGAACTTCACCCTGCGGTGGCGTTGTCCCGTGAGCTTGCCTGCGATCACAATCAGGCAGCCTTTCGCGCCAGATTCCATGACGCGCCGGAGGGTGCTGTGCCCGGCCCGGCGGAAGTGCCATCCGCGCTCGAGCGCGTTCGCGAGCTTCTCCGCCATGATCTGGGCGTTGAGGGCCGGCTGCTCGACCTCTTGCACCTCGATCTGCGGGTTGTCGAAGTTGAAGTCGCGGGCGACGGCCTCTGTGAGGCCCTTAATCGCGCCGCCCTTTCGCCCGATCACGAGGCCGGGCCGTTCCGCGATAAGCGTGACGCGCGTCCCCATCGGCGTCCGCTGGATGTCCAAGCCGCCAAAGCCCGCGCGCTTCGTCTCCTGCATCAGGTACTCGCGGAGGAGGACCCGCCGCAGGTTCTCGGCGACGACCTTGCGTTCGCTCGCCATCACTCCACCTCTTCAAGGACGACTTCGAGGTTCACGGTCTCCTGGTTCCACGGGGACGAGCGGCCGTGCGCCCGGGGCATGAAGCCCTTCGTCGTCGCGCCCTTGTGCGCCGCGAGAACCTTGATGCGCATGTTGTCGACGTCGAGCCCCTTGTACCCTGCGTTCTCTTCCGCGGTCTGGAGCACCTTGAGGAAGTGTCGGGCGACCTTGACAGGGTAGCGCCCCGGTCCGATTCCCGCCTTGTGGCCGACCATCATCTTGTACCGCTTCATCGGTACCGCCCGGGTCAGCGCGATCACCTCCTCCAGATACTCCTTCGCGTCCTCCACGGACTTCCCGCGGATCGCGCGGCACATCTCGACCGCCTTCTTCGGACTGATCGGCAGCTCGCGCCCGATCGCGCGCGCCGTCGTCTCGTCGTCGAGGTCCTGTGCGGAGTAACCGATCTTCGACATTCGATCCTCACTTGAGCGGCATGAACTTGGACGAGCGAGTCGCACCCACACCCGGCCCGGAATGTTTGACCTCCTTCCGAGTCATCGCGAACTCCCCGAGGTAGTGGCCGATCATCTCGGGTTTGATCTCCACGGTCGCGAACTCCTTGCCGTTGTGGATCGCGACCTTCTTGCCCACGAAATCCGGGAGGATCGGGACGTCGCGACAATGCGTCCGCACCGCCTCCTCGCCCCCGTTACCACGGAGCTTTTCCAGGAACGTCAGGCGCTCGTCGTCCAATCCTCGCACGAAGGACCGTCGCGCGCGCGCAGGCAAGAGATCGACGACATCCTGAAGGGTCATCGCCCGCAGCTCGTCGAGCGTGAACCCGCGGTACGTGAACTCCTTCTTCCGGCGGACCTCCGTCCCCGCCGCCTTCTTCCGCATCCGACGCCGCGCGGCCTTCGCGCTGCCCGTCCTCTCTTGCGGCATCTACTTCCTCCGCTTCTTCTTCTTGGGGGACAACCGGCCCACCTTCCGTCCCGGAGGCGCGCCCGAGGACACGGTGCTCGGTCGGCCGACGTGCTGGTGTGCTCCGCCGCCATGGGGGTGGTCGACAGGATTCTTCGCGACGCCACGGACCACGATCGCGGACTTCGCGAGGCTCCGGTACGCGTTCACATGCTTGCCCGCCTTGTAGAACGGCTTCTCGTTCCGGCCCGCGCCCGCCACGACCCCGACGATCGCGCGGCATCGCGGGTCGAGTTCTTTGAACGCGCCAGAGGGGAGGCGGAGGACCGTGCGCGCCCCCTGGCTCACGACGACCGCGGTCGTCCCTGCCGCGCGGACGAGCCGACCGCCGTCGCCCGGCGTGAGCTCGACATTGTAGACGAGCGTCCCCTCGGGGACGTCGCGAAGGGGAAGGACGGAACCACGGTCGATGCGCGGGACCCCGATCGCGACGTGTTGGCCGACCTGCAAGCCGTCCGGTGCGATCATCACGAACTCGGCCTTGCCGAACTGTACGCGGGCCACGGGCGCGGAGCGGCCCGGCGCGTGGCGGATCTCGAGGATCGTCCCTTCGCCCGAGCCGTGGGGCAAGGTGGCGGGATCGTAGTGGCGGTGGCTCGGCGACCGATAAGTCGGGGAGGTCCCCCGCCCTCGGCGCTGCGTCGGCAGATTCTTTCCCATCAGAACACCCCGATCCGCATCCCGATCTCTTCCGCGGAGTACTCGGGCCTCAGCTTGATGATCGCGTGCTTGCCGTCCTCGCGGATGAACGTCCAAACCCGGGCGACTTTGACCTCGAACTGCTTCTCGAACGCTTCCTTGATCTGAGGCTTGGTCGCCTCGCGCCGGACCACGAACTCAATCCGGTTCCCGTCCCGCGACTCCTGCGCCGGTGTCCCGCTCATGAGGTTGAGCGTCTTCTCCGTCACATACGGATGGAGGAGGATCTCATGCGGGTTCACGCGGCCCACCCCCGCACGACTTCGAGGGCGGACGCGCTGAAAATCGTGAGCCGACCGGGGTCGCCACCGGGGGCGAGGACCTCTGCGTTGAGGGCGGCGGGGGTCACGACCTCGACGCCGGGAAGGTTCGCGAAGCCTTGTCGGGCCTTCGCAGGGTCGCGGACCACGACGAGCGGGCCGCGTGGAACCCTTCGCGCGTTCCACGTCTCCGTAGACGCCGACCGCACTGAGAAACTCGATTGCCTTGGCGACGGTCTGGATCTCTTCGATCTCGTCCTTGACGATGACGGGGACGCTGACTCCGGATTCGAATCGATGGCCCCTCGCCGCCACGGTCCGCACATCGTGCGCCGCCGCGAGCGCCGCGTTCCGCGCGCTCCGCCGCTCCTTCTCGTTGATCTTCTTCGCCCAAATGTGCTCGACGACCGGCGGGTGGGCCTCGCGGCCGCCGACTGTGTTGGGCGCCTGCGCCCCGATCATCGTGCCGCGGATCCGCGGGGTTCGCGAGACGCCTTGCCCCTTTCCGGACCAACGGACGGAGTGGCGCATTCCCGCCCGCGGCGCCGCGCCGTACGGCTGGCGACGGTTCGCTGTGAATGCGGTCACCGCTCGTCGGATCAGGTCCGTGCGGATGTCGGACGCGAAAATCGAGGGGAGGTCCACCGCCCCGACGATCTTCCCGGCCACATCATACAGGTGGACCTGAAGCGGCGCGAGCTCGGGGGCGGGTTCCTTCCGAGCCTTTTTCGTCGCCGTCTTCTTGGCCGCCTGCTTCGCCACGTCACACCCCCTGCTTCGATTCCTTGGAGATGTAGGAGAGCTCGGGCGCCTTCTCCAGCTTCACGTACACCTGCGGGCGGGCCGCATCGCGCAGGCGGATGAGCCGTTTCGTCGGCCCCGGCACGGAGCCGTGGACGATCACGTACGGATTACGCACCTTGCCGTAGTGCAGGAATCCTCCATTCGGGGTGACGTCGTCCCCGTCCTCGCCGACTTTGAGGAGACGTTTGTTGTACTCCGTCCGCTGATGGTACCCCATCTGCCCTCCGTTGGGGACCGTCCCCCGCACGTATCCGGGCTGGAACGAACCCAACGTGCCGACGCCCCGCCGGTGCTTGCTGTTCTTGTGGCTCAGGAGCTTGATGCCGAACCGCTTCGTGGGGCCCTGGAACCCCTTCCCTTTCGTGACGGCCGCCACGTCTACGATCGCGCCTTCCTTCGCGAAGTCCGTCACGCGGACCTCCTTGCCGAGGATTGACCGCCCGTAGGCGATCCGCTGCTCGATCGTTCCCCCGCCAATCCGGGTTTCCATGAGTTCCGGGACTTTCTTCGGAATTCCCGTGACTAGGGTCGGCTGGGTGTACGTCAGGGCGCGGACGTCCTCGACCTTGGGCAGGTCGATTCCTTTCCATTGCTCCTCGCCCTTCGCTTTCTTCGCGACCGGCGCACGCTCGGACAGCTCCTCGTCAAGCTTGTCGGCCCACACCTCGCCGAGGGATTGCAACCCCTCGTACGTGCGGCCGTAGAATCGCACCGCGGCGACCTTCATCGGCGGGCATTCGATGACCGTGACGGGGACCTGAACTTCCTGCCCCGCCGTCGTGCTCGTCGGCCGGTAATCGACGACGAACGCGTGCGTCATCCCCGCCTTGTAGCCCGCGAACCCTTGGAGTTTCGGGCCTTCGTCTCCGTCCGGCCAAGAATTGAAGTGAGGGACTTCGCTCAGGGCGCGCTTCCGATGCCAGTACGCCATGGAGCCATGGCGCGGTCTTCCTTCCTTGGGCATACGCGTCCCTCGATGGCCCGCCCTGTGCAGGGGGCGCTCGAAGGGCCTCCGTCCTTGCGTGCGACCGTGACGCCGCCGACGGTCCCAGAACCCCGGGCCCGTGTTGTGGGACGCACAAGGCGTATCCCGGAGCGTCTGGTCGGACGCTGAAGGGCTGCGAAAAGGAGAGCGGTATATCTAGTTTGCGCAGATGCGCCCGGAGGCGGGCCCGATTGGCCGGCGATCAGCGGGATAAGGCCGCGGGCTTCCGCTTGGGCTCCGTCGCGGGCGTCGGAAGCTTGAGCTCGACGTTCAGGAGGGTCTCGAGTTGTTCGTCCTGCTCCTCCAGTTCCTCCAAGCTCACCCATCGCTGCGTCCGTCGGTCCCAGTACCCTTCGCACATGGGGATCGCGCCGCCAACGCATCGGCGGGACATACGCCTTTCGTGGGCGGCGGGCCGGCCGGGACCCGAAGCGTTTATGTAGAAGTCCTCCTCTATGCTGCCGGGGGAACCACCTATGATGCAGGGCCAACAGATTATCATCCTGAAAGAGGGAACCGGTCGCGAACGAGGCAAGGGGGCGCAGAACAACAACATCGCCGCCGCCCGTGCGGTCGCGGACGCGGTCCGCTCGACGCTCGGGCCGCGCGGGATGGACAAGATGCTCGTCGACTCGTTGGGCGACGTGACGATCACGAACGACGGAGTGACGATTCTCAAGGAAATCGAAGTTGAGCATCCAGGACCAGGAGGCCGGCGACGGGACGACGACCGCAGTCATCTTGGCGGGGGAGTTGCTCAAGCAGGCGGAATCCCTCCTCGACGCGAACGTCCATCCGACCACGATTGCGAAGGGCTACCAATTGGCGGCTGCACGGGCCGTCGAAATCCTCAAGGACATCGCCTTCGAGGTGAAGCCCGATGACAAGACCACCCTGAAGCAAATCGCTGCGACCGCGATGGGCGGCCGTTCAATCGGGGACGCGAAGGACTACTTGGCCGACCTCGTCGTACGCTCGATCTTGGCGGTGGCCGAGGAGATCGCGGGCGAGCGACGCGTGGACGTCGAGAATGTCAAGGTGGAAAAGAAGCACGGCGGCGCGATCACGGACACGGAACTCGTGGACGGCATCGTGCTCGACAAGGAGCGCGTGCACCCGCGGATGCCCCAGCGGGTCGACGATGCCAAGATCGCACTCATCAACCGCGCCCTCGAGATCAAGAAGACGGAAGTCAGCGAGGAGATCAAGATCCGCGACCCCTCCAAGCTCTCCGCCTTCCTCCAGGAGGAGGAGCGGACGATGCGGGGGTATGTGGACTTCATCAAGAAGGCCGGGGCGACCGTCGTCGTATGCCAGAAGGGGATCGACGACCTCGTGCAGCACTTCCTCGCGAAAGAGGGAATCTACGCGGTGCGCCGCGCGAAGGAGAGCGACATGGAGAAGCTCTCGCGGGCGACCGGCGGGCGGGTCGTTACCGCTTTGGAGGACCTCAGCTCGAAGGACCTAGGCCGGGCGAAGGTCGTCGAGGAGCGCAAGGTGGGGGACGACGACATGACGTACATCACCGGGTGCAAGAACCCGAAGGCGGTTTCGATCCTGATTCGCGGCGGCACAGAGCATGTCGTCGAAGAGGTCGAGCGGGTCATGCACGACGCCCTCCGCGTCGTCGGCTTGGCGGTCGAGGACGGCACCGCGCTCGCCGGCGGGGGCGCGCCGGACATCGAGGTCTCGCTCCG
The DNA here is from genome assembly GCA_005878375.1 of Methanobacteriota archaeon. GTDB lineage: Archaea > Thermoplasmatota > Thermoplasmata > RBG-16-68-12 > EA-27 > EA-27. The sequence continues at coordinate 12,969 of VBMQ01000080.1, forward strand.
ATTGAAGGACTATGCCTCGTCCCAGGGAGGTCGGGAGCAGCTCGCGATCGAGGCGTTCTCGAAGGCCTTGGAGATTGTCCCGTGGACGCTCGCGGAGAACGCGGGTCTCAACATGATCGACGTGCTCATCGACCTAAAGGCGCGGCACGAGGGGAAGAAGGGCGCGACGATCGGGATCGACGTCTACACGGGCAAGCCGGGGGACATGCAGAAGGCCCACGTCATCGAACCTCTCCGGGTGAAGAAGCAGGCGTACGAATCGGCAACGGACGTCGCGTCGATGATCTTGCGGATCGACGACGTGATCGCTTCGAGGCGGACGGAGATGCCTAAGGGCGGCGAGGGCGGCGGCCACGAGCACGGCGGGATGCCGGGCATGGGCGGGATGGGCGGCATGGGGATGGGCTGAGGCTCATCCTTCCACGAGGACCGTCCCGAACTTTCCGCGGGACACTTCCGTCCCGAACCGACCCACCTTCACGAAGCAATCGAGGACGCGCAGCGTCGAGCCGACGCGAACGCGTCCTTTCTCGACGAGCGAGATGTCGTCGTCCCAAAGGACGAGTCGGCACCGGCCCGAGCCGTCTGAGATGTCAAGGTTCACAACGCGGCCTGTGTTCCCGTCCTGGCGAGGGAATTCGCGGATGGGCGTCACCGCGTCGACGCGGACGCGGAGCGTGACCTCCATCCCCTCCCGAAGCTCGCGCACCGTCTGCACGTTCAGGTCGCCCCGCCCCAACTGATCCAAGACGAGACGCGCAGCGGCATCCTCGTCGAGGAGTCCGCCCCACTCGGTCTGCTTTTCCCGGATACGGTTCTCGAAGTCCTCCCGTGAGAGGAGGTCTTTCGCCTTGTCGTAGTACGCCGCCCGCATCGCTGCCAAGATGGCGTCGTGCGATAAAACGTTACTTCAGCCGGATCGTCTCGAGGTTCATCGGCGCGCGCGTCTCCATCCCGAACTTCTTGTAGAGGCTCGACGCGAGGTCCGCGCACTTGTATTCCTCACCATGACCGACGATGACGCGCTCCGGCCGCGGCTCCATCGTGCCGACGTAGGAAAGAAGTTGGAGTCGGTCGCTGTGGCCGCTGAACCCGTCGATCGTCTCGACGTCCATCTTGAGTTGCAGGTTTAACGGGTTCCCGCGATCGTGGACGGTGACCTCGCCCACGCCCCGCTGGATCTTCCGCCCGAAGGAGTTCTCGGACTGGAATCCGACGAAGAGGAGCGCATGGTTCGGGCTGTCGGCCCAGTGCTTGAAGTACTCGATGACGGGGCCGCCCGACATCATGCCCGAGGTCGCGAGCACGATGCAGGGCTCCGGGTCGTCGATGATGTTCGATCGCATCTCGGAGGTCTCGACGCGCTTGAACACAGGGGAAAGGAAGGGATTCTCTCCGGTCTGGAAGATCTGCGTGCGGAGCTGCGAGTTCAGGTATTCCGGGTAGGCGGTGTGGATCGCGGTCGCCTCCCAGATCATGCCATCGAGGTAGATCGGGACTTCCGGGATGCGTCCGCTTCGCATGAGGTCCTCGAGGACGAGCATGACTTCCTGCGACCGGCCGACCGCGAACACGGGGACGAGCACCCGCCCGCCGCGCCGCAGCACGCGGTCGACCTGCTCGCGGAGCTGGGTGCTCGCGTCGTGCCGGCTCGGCTGCACGTCGTGGTAGCCGCCGTATGTCGACTCCATGATCAGCGTCTCGAGGCGGGGGAACTTGTTCACGGCCGGGTTGAAAAGCCACGTCTTCTCGAACTTGATGTCCCCCGTGATTGCGACGTTGTACAACCCATCCCCGATGTGGAAATGGCACACAGACGAGCCGAGGATATGGCCGGCGTTCTGCAGTGTGAGGCGGATGTCCGGCGCGATGTCCGTGGTCTCCCCGTACCGAAGGGGGATCGTGTTCAGCACCGCTTGACGGACGTTCGAGGAGTCGAACGGCGACTTTCGGGCCTCGCCGTACGCGACTTTGATGAAATCGAGCTGGAGGAGCGCCGCGAGATCGCGGGTGGGCGCCGTGCAGTAGATGGGCCCGTTGTATCCGTACTTGAACAGCGCGGGCACAATGCCGCAGTGGTCGAGGTGGGCGTGCGTGAGCACGACCGCGTCGATCGAGTCAAGGGGCATGACTTCAGGCGCACTGAGGTAGGGAGACCCGTTCTCTTCCGAGATTAGGACGCCGCAGTCGATTAAGACCTTCGACTCGCGCGTGCTCAGGAGCGTCGCGGAGCGTCCGACCTGGCGGTAGCCGCCGAGGCTGGTGACGCGGACCCATGACTCCCCGCTCGCGACCTCGCGGTTGAGGCGGCGCCCGACGGTCTTCAGGAAACTCGCCCTCTCCTCGCGCACGGTTCGCAGGTATTGGCGGATCTCCTCGACGGTCTTGGACGCAATCGGCGGCGTCCGGACGACCTTCGGCGCCCACCCGATCTTCTTCTTGATCTCGTTGAGGACGGACCCGTGGCGACCGATCACAAGGCCGGGGGAGAGCGCCTCGATCGTGACCTCGCCGCTGTCGGTCTCGAAGTAGATGTTTGTGATCTGGGCTTCCGCCGGGATGATCTCCTTGATGACCTTTTCCGCCTCGTCCTGCGGGGAGAGGAGGGAGGGGTCGGGTCGGATCGTCACGCGCTTCCGCAGGCTCTGCGCGAGTTGGCGGACGAGGTCGTTGTTCTCCGCAAACACGTCGATGTTCTTGGTGTAGATCACGACGGTCGGGCCTTCGAACTCGATGTCCGTGATCTCAACGGTGTCCGGCACGACCTTCCGAACGATGTCGCGTGCGGAACTGAGGATATCCTCTAGGCTCATTCCTACCACGTCTGATGCTGGGCGAATGGGAGTGTCGGCTACGGAAGCTTCATCGCCGCCTTGCGGCGCTCCACTTCCTTGTCATCGAGGACCTTGTACCCGTCCCGGGAGATGACCGTCGCCGGACGCCGCGTCGCGGCGCATCGCGGCGTTGACCGCGCGGATGGCGAGATCGATGCCGCCCTTCGTGTCGATGTCGTCGGTCCAGTGGTCCTCGAGGATCCCGTACACGTACGGGCTGCCGGACCCCGTGCTCACGTACTTGTCCTCGAGGCTCCCGCCGGCCATGTCGAGGGAGAAGACGTGGCTGCCCTTCGGGTCGACGCCGCCGATGACGAGTTGGACCCAGTAGGGGAAGTACCGGCGCGCTCCGAGGATGTTTGCGGTGAGCGTCGCTGCGGCCTCCACAGAGATCGGCTGGTTGCGCTTGAGCTTATACAACTCGGCCTCGGCCGTGATGTACCGCGCGAGGAGTTGCAGGTCCCCGACGAGTCCCGCCGTCGTCAGCCCGAGGTTGTCGTCGATCTTGTAGACCTTGCGGGTGTGCTTGTGGGCAATCATGGTGCCCGCGGTCGCCCGCCGGTCCGCCGCCAAGACCGTGCCGTCCTTGCACGCGAGACCCAAGGTCGTGGTGCCGGTCTCGAGTTCTTTCGGTTCCATGGACCTACCCTCTCGGAGAAAGACGGGAAAAACCCGACGTTCGGGCATACCGGGCCGCTGTATTTAAGAGTTACTTCCTTGGACGCGGGGACGATCAGACGCGTTCCACGCCGGCGACGGCCTTCCGTTGCGCGTCGATCCGCTGCTGGTACGAGCGGAGGCGCTTCTCGTATTCCTCGGCCGCGAGGTGGCTCCCTTGCTCCGACACGGTCAGGATGAACTTGTTCGGTCCGGTCCACTCGACCTGAACGAATCCCTCCGCCTCAAGGCTCCGGATCGCGTCCTCGAGGTCCTCGTACCGCAGCCCGCGGATATCGCGGAAGAAATCCTCGCGGGTCGCGCCGATCACGCCGCGCTTCGCGGTCAGGCTGAGCACTTTCCAGTGAAGCTCTTCCATGGGGGGAGGAACATCTAAGCGCGTTCGGGGTGGAAAAGGCTTTGCTACCGTTTCGCACCGGTGAGAGCGTCCATCGCGCGCTCGAAGACCTCGTCGATCAGGCCGCTCCCGTACACCTGAACGAGAATCCCCTTCTCCTTGTAGAAACTGATCAGAGGCTTCGTCTGCTCGTCGTAGACCTGGATCCGATGGCGGACCGTCTCCTCCCGGTCGTCCTCGCGGACGATTAACTTCCCGCCGCAACGATCGCAGAAGCCCGGCTCTTTCGGCGGGTTCGTGAGCAGGTGGTATACGGACTCGCAGTTCTCGCACACGCGCCGACCCGTGGATCGTTTGATGAGGTCCTCCGGGTCGAGGAAGAGGAGGAGCGCGCGGTCGGCTTTGACCATCTTGTCGAGCGCCTCCGCCTGTTCCCGCGTTCGGGGGAACCCATCGAGGATGAAGCCCTTCTGCGCGTCCTTCTGCTTGAGCCGCTTGCGGACCATCTCAATCACGACGTCGTCAGGAACGAGCTTCCCCGCCCGGACGTACCGCTCGGCCTTCTTCCCAAGGTCCGTCTTCTCCGCGACTTGGCGACGGAGAATGTCGCCCGTGGAGATGTGCGGGACGCCGAAGTGCTCCGCGAGCCGGACGGCCTGCGTGCCCTTCCCGGCACCGGGCGGACCGAGGAGAACGAGCTTCATCGGCTCAGGAAACAAGTGGACGCCTTATAGCGTTT
>VBMQ01000001.1 GCA_005878375.1 Methanobacteriota archaeon
GGTCCGTCCACCCGTACAAGAAATGGCAAGGTGCATTTTGGCGGCTCATCTCCCTCCTGGAGCTCGGGGCGGACGGAGGCTCGCGAACGGACGAGATGTTGGACCGGGTTCTCGATTGGCTCACGTCGGATGGCCGACGGGCCCGGGCGCGGCGCGTGGCGATCAACGGCCGCGTTCGGTGGTGCGCGACGCAGGAGGGGCTCGGGCTGTGGGCGGCCGCGCGTCTCGGGCGCGCGACGGATCCCCGCGCGGCGTACATCGCCGAACGGTTGGTCGCGTGGCAATGGCCCGATGGCGGTTGGAACTGCGATGTCCGCCCGGAGGCGGACCATTCCTCGTTCAACGAGACGCACGGGCCGATCCGGGGGTTGGCGGCATACGATGCGGAGGTCGGCGCGCCGGCCGCCCGTCATGCGGCGGAACGGGCCGCGGACTTCTTCCTCGCCCACCATCTCTATCGCTCTCATCGGGACGGGCGGATCGTTCATCCCGAGATTGTTCAGCTCCACTGGCCGCCGTACTGGCACTACGATGTCCTCCTCGGCCTCCGGACCGTCGCGGCCGTCCGGGACCTTCGGAGCGCCGCGGCCGCCGACGCGATCGAGCGCGTGCGACACGCGCAGACCGCAGACGGGACGTGGAGACCGACCGGCCATCGCTACTGGCGACCGCCGGGGCGCCGGGGCAGCAACGTCGAGGTCGTCGACATGTCGGGCGCGGCCGCTCGCGTGATCACGGAGCAGGCCCGAGCCATCCTGCGCGCGGCCGGTGCACCTAGGAGCGCTTCTTTGGCGCCAACGCCGACGCGAACGCGACGCCCCGCCCGACCCAGGTCTTGAGCGCGGCCTCGCCCTTGTATCCGGACGGACCCACGAGTAGCCATCCGGGGCTCCCGCCCCGACCTGCCAGCGTGAACGGTCGCGCGCCGGGCTCGCGGAGCAACTGATCCGTTTCCTTCGGCTCGACGCGCACGATCAGGTCCTCGTCCCGCACGCCGACGCACATGTTCCCGTTGAGGAGGAAGGCGATGCCGCCAAACATCTCCTTCTCCGTGAGCCCGGGTCGCTTCCCGAGGCGCTTCCGGACCCGCGCGGCCTGCTCCGCCGAATACGTCATCAGGACCGGAAGGGTGGCATCCGCAAGAACGTTTGGCGCGCCGTCGTTAGGGGACGCCGAGGTCCGCCGAGATCTCGTGGAACCATTTCAGGGCCTCCGGATACTTTTCGAGGAGGTCCTGCCCATCCTTCACGAAAACGAGGCGCTGGTACCGCGCGACAACGTCCGGCGGGAGTTCGTAGTGCACGTACCGTGAGCGGAACGTGTGGTGGAGCGGCCCGTACTTCATCCGGAGGAGTTCGAGCAGCGGACCCGCCACGTACGCGCGATAGTTGTCCATCGCCTCGATCCAGTTCCGCCGGTTCGCCTCCTTCTCGACGAAGACGTGGAACATCTCGGTCACACCGCGGAGCCGCACGAGCCGCTCCTTCATCTTTCGATCGAATTCCGCGCGGTTGAGCGGCGTGGCGTTTGTGACTCCGGTCTTGTCGAAGTACACGACATTCTCTCCGTGGAGTTCCGGTTCGAGGAACTTCTCCGTCGCGGTGCTCGGGATGACCGCCAAATCGACTTGGAGGAACGGCCCCGCGTCCTTCAGCCGATAGAACTTCTGCTGCATCCCGCCCTCGCCGGGATTGGCGGGACCGTGGGCGACGAACGCGTGGTCGATCGGCGAGAGCCGAGGCAGCTCGTCTTCGACCGCGCGGAACGTCTCCTCGAACTTGCCCGGTTCGATGAAGACGTTGAGGTCGATGTCGGACCACGCGTCGATGCGGTGCCAGGCGGCGGCCCCGCCCTCCACGAGGGCCTCGACGTACGGCAGCGGCTCTAGCGCGGTCCTTAGCGCATGCACGATGGTGTCGCGGTCGAGAGTCCCCGCCATCGGCGCGGGAAGCCTGTCTCGTCCATAAGTCAATTGGCGGGAGAATCGTTTTAGCGCGTCCCGCGTTGCCGACGCATGGCCCGACCCGTCCTCTATTCGATGGGGATCTCCCACTGGTGCATCGCCGCGGACCGGATGCTCGCGTTCAAGGACGTCGCGTTCGACACGAAGCCGGTGCCGTACCACGACAAGACCGAACTGATCGCCGCCACCGGGCAGGACTACGTGCCCACGCTCATGTGGGACGGGAAGCCTGTGATGTGGTACGACATCCCCGACTTCCTCGAAGCGAAGGCCCCGAAGCCGTCGTTGTACCCATGGGGGAACAAGGGGTTGGCGGTGGAGCTCGAGCAATGGGCCCACGCCGTCGTGGAGGAGAAGGTGTGGCGGTACGTCGTGACGAAGGTCCCTCCCGTCCTCTCCGACGACCGCGAGCGGTGGGTGTTCGAGGAGATGCAGACGCGCGCACGCGGGCCGTGGCACGTCCTCGAGGCGCGTCGCCAGGAGTTCCGTCAGGACATGATGAAGGAGTTCGGGCGGATGGACGCGATGTTCGAGGGACGCGATTGGATCCTCGGCGAGCCGAGCTTGGCGGACTTCGGCGCGTATGGCTCGGTGTCGCCGCTCTTCACGATCGGCGAGCGGATCCCGAACGAGTTCCCGAAATTGGCGGCGTGGGCGCAGCGGATTCAGAAGATCGGGACGTGATCGACGCCTCGAGCGCTCGGTTCACGGCCTCCAGGTCGGCCTGAAAGAGGCGAGCGAGCCCGGGTCGCAGGACCGCGGCCATCCAGGTCCACGGCCACCGCAACTCGAGCTCAAGGTCCATCGTCACGCGGGTGCCGCCTTCTACCGGCTCCAGGCGCACGCGGTCTTTGGCGGTGCCGCCGCGAAGGCGCGAGGTGACCTCCCATCCGTTTGGCGGCTTCGGCCGCAAGACCGCCTGCGTGCGCATCGGGATCCCGAAGATCGACCATCGGTCGTCGGTCTCGATCTCCTCGGCGTTGCGCCGCACGATTTGGCGGCGTCGCAGGGGCGGCATCACCGCGCCGGCGTCGTCCTCGCGGAGGTCCGTCCACCAGGCCAACGTCTCCTGCGGAGATGCACGGACGACGCCCGAGGCGTGGAACCGCATCGCCCATCGGATGCACGCCGCCCCTTGAGCCTTTCGCGGATCAGGCGAACGCGCCGAGGAGCGCCCCATAGGCGAGGTGGCTCACGAGGCTGATCGGCACCCCCGCGCCGCGGGCCGGGTCCCCGGTAACGGGCTCGTGGATGATGAGCGTGATGACCCACATCAGCGAGCCGAACGCGGCCCCGAGGACGGCGGTCGGCGTTGCGGCGAGCAGGGCGAGACCGAGAGCGAAGACGATCCCCGCCACGCCGCCCGCGAGGAGGTTGAGAACCAGGGCGGCCCGAAAGGACTTGTGGCCGAGCAACCGCACCGTGCCCGCCTCCGCCTCCGTCCACTCGAAGACCGCGCGGTGGCCCCACCGCGTCCACGCGAGCGCCTGAATCCCCATCATCGCCGCGGCCGCCGCCAACCCCGCGCCGAACCCGCGGATCACGGCGGCGGGGTCCAAGCTCACGGCACCTCTTCGACCTGCGCATCGAACGGTTCCGTGAATCCCGACTCGCCCGCCTCGACGACGTTCTTCAGCGCGACGAGCCGGTCGGACCACCGACATCGCAACGGGAGAAGGGGCGGGTCCTCCTCTGGCGGGAAGCCCTCATGCGCGAAATGGAGGGCGCACCGGTCGCCGCTCTTCTCCTCGAAGGCAAAGGAGACGGTCGTCATCTCGTCCGCGTGCGGCCACGCGACCGCCAATCGCGCGGGCGGTTCGAAGGCGGTGATCTTGGCGGGCTTGGCGAATCCCCAACCGACGTCGAAGACCCCGCCGACTCGCGCGTCGATCGCGGGCTCTCGCCCCGGCTCCGGCTCCACCCACTTCCGCACCTCGGCGGGGGTCGTCACCGCGGCGAACGCCTTTTGGCGGGGGACGTCGAGCACGGTGTCGAGCTTGATCGCGAGCGCTCGCGGGGGAGAATGGTCCGGGCGGAACGAGTCGCCTCTCCCCTCCGCGACCGCCTTCAGGTTCCCGAGGCACATCCGCCACGCATCTTGGAGCAAGCCGCATGTGCTCCGCAACGTCGTGAGGCCGGCGTGGGTTGCCCGAAGGATGGAGCCCTCCGCTGTGTCCTCGACCTCCCACGTCACGCTCGTCTCCGCTCCGAAGAGGGGCCACGCGAACGTCACGGACTTGCGGACGACGCCCCCCGTGAACTTGCACGTCCACGCGTGTCCCTCGGGTTGCGCGATTGCATAGTCCCCGCCAAATACGAACTTCCCGCCCGGTTTCGGCTCGACCTGTGCGAAGTTGCACCACCACTGGGCGAGGTGATGGGGCGTGAGGAGCCGTTCGAACACCGCCTCCCGCGGTGCGCGGATCCGGAGCCCCATCCGTAACGTGTACGGCCTGGTCTCACCCGCCCGCCGCGCCGACGAGGTACGCGATGCCGAAGCCGGCAATCGCGGACGCGATGCCGATGATGAGCATCTGCGCCCCGCTCCGGCCCGGGTGGCCGATCGTCGCCTTCGCCTTGTACCACCCGATGATGAACAGCGTGACGGCGCTCACGATCATCGACGCGAGGATTCCGCCGGACATCGTCCAGCCCGTGAGCGGGAGGAGGACGAACGGCGCGAGCGGCACGAGGGAGCCGACGATCGCGGCCATCCCGACAAGGACCGCGCTTCGCCGCGCCTGCGTCTTGTCGACCGGGGCGAGGTTCAACTCGTGCGCCATCATGAACTCGAGCCACGCGGTCGGGTTCGCGACGATCTTGTTCGTGAGCTCCTCGAGGTTCGCCCCGCGGAACCCCCATTTCTCAAACACTTTGCGGACCTCGTCCCGCTCCAGGTCGGGCAGTTCGACCATCTCCCGCTTCTCCCTCTCCATCTCGCTCAGGTAGTGGTCCCGCCGCGCGAGCGTGCTCGTGTACGCGACCGCGCCCATCGAGATCGACTCCGCGAACGTCGCCGCCAAACCTCCGGCGAGGACGATCCGGAGGGCGTTCGTCCCGGGCTGGGCCGCCGCGGCGACCGCGACGCCGAGGATCACCCCGAGGACGTTCACGAGGCCGTCCTGGCTGCCGAGGATGAAGTCGGACAGGAGGCCGGGCTTCGGGTGCTGCTCGATGCTCTGCGCGTCTGCCTCCTCCCGCCGCCAGAACGCAAGCCGAAGCGCCATCGTCGACTGCGAGACCTCGGGCGGGGATTTGACGGTTGCGGCCCGGCGGCCTCCCTCACCGAGAGGACTCTTCGAGCCCGATCACGTTCCCCTCGGGGTCGACGAAGCTCGAGATCCGGCCGAACGGCTCCTCCCGGACCCGTTCGCAGGTGACGCCTCGCGCGCGCAACATCCGGATCGTCGCGTCGAGATCGCGGACGACGAACTCGAGGAACCAGTGCGGTTTGGAACGCCCGACCGCCTTCCGGCCGGAGTGGAGCGCGATCGGGACCCCGCCGGTCCGCAGCTCCACGAACCGTTCGTTCTCGTACGCGATGGGCAGGCCCAGCGTCTCGTGGTAGAACGCCCGCATCTTCCGGAGGTTCTTGACCCAGACGAAGACCTCGCTGAACTTCGCGCTTGCGAGCAGCCCCTCCGGCGGCGCCATCGCTCCGGGTCCTCCATAGGCCGCGTCCCGCATAAGGGGAACGCGGAAGGCTCATATCCGGGCGGGCCTTCCGCGGCGGGGGAGTCCATGGAGATCGCGAAGGGCGTGCACCTCATCGAGACGTTCGCGAACTGCGCCATCTTCTCGGACGGCCGGCTCGTGCTCGTGGACACGAGCGTGGACGACGGGGCAAAGGACATCTTCTCATGGCTCCGGAAGAACGGCCACGCGCCCGGCGACATCTCATCCGTGATCGTCACGCACACGCATCCCGACCACGTCCTCGGATTGGCGGCCGTGAAAGCGCGCGCGCCGGGAGCCAAGGTCGCGGCCGGGAAGGACGACGCGGACTACGTCGCGCGCACGAAGGTCTACCCCGGCCCGCCCGGGCCGCAGAAGCACGACGCGGTCCCCGTCGACGTGCGTCTCGAGGACGGGCAGACGTACGAGGGCTTCCTCGTGATTCACACGCCCGGGCACACGCCGGGCCACACGTCGCTCCTGGACAAGGAACGAAAGATCCTCGTGGCGGGGGACGCATTGAACACGGAGAAGGGGCTCGGGCCGATGCCGGACCAGTATAACATCGACCCGAAGCAGCACCGCCAATCGATCAAGAAGCTCGCGAACTTCGAGTTCGAGACCGTGATCGTGGGCCATGGGAAACCGATCCTTAAGGGCGGCGGGGCCCAGGTGAAGGCGGTCGCGGCGAAGCTGTAGGCTTACGGGCCCGAGTACGCGAACTCGCTGAACTCCGCATATTTCCCGGAATTGTCGTACGACAGGCCGGGCGTGTTGACGCGCATCCGGATTGACATCCCGAGCTCCGACCGTTTGGCGGTGAACCCCGTGGGCTTGTCGAGGTACACTTCCTCCTCATCTCCTGAGACGGGGTTCTTGATTCGCGAGATCGTGAGCTCGAAGAGCTTCCCGCCACCGACCTTGAGGGACGATCGGATGCCTTTGAGCGAGACCTGGAACGGCGCATAGATCGTCGGGAGCCGGGTCTCTGTGACCTTCGCGAAGATGTCGAACGGGAGGCCGACGCCGTCCCCGTTCCGGAGGGTCGCGATTGCCTCACGCTGCGCGGGGCTCGCCCGTTCGTCGACCAACGTGACCCACGTGCCGTGCCCCAAATGGATCGCCCCGGGATGGAAGCCCGCGCCCACGAACGCGACGCCATCGAGCTTCACATCGCCATAGTGTCCCTTCTTCACGATCCACGCGTACGCACCTTGACAGGCGCCGTTCGTCGGCGGCGCATCGAAGCTACAGGGACAACCCCAATCGCAATTGCATCCACCGAGAATCGAGCCCGCCAAGCTCCACTTCTTGACCACTGGACGACCTCCCGACGGGGAACGCGCGGTCGCCGTTAAGCCGGTTCCGCATCTCACGCACTCAGACGCCGAGGATCCGGGCGAGGTCTTCATCCGAGCACGACGGCGTCGCGCACCAGACGTGGGCGATCCCACGATGGACTCGGGCGAGCTTGTGGGCTCCGCACTGTGCACACACTTCTTCCGTCGGCGCGACGAGGCCCGACGTGGGCAAGGGGTGGGAGTTCCGGCACGTCGCCGTTCCGTGCGCGTCGCAGGACCATCGTACCCGCGCACTTTTCGCAGGGGCCGACCTCGACCTCGTCCGCCATCGCAGTCCGGACCCATCGGGCGATGCCCGCCTCGTGTCCTCGCATCTCCGTGAGGACCGCCGCCAAAAGCGTTCGACTCTCTTTCAGGACATCGGCCGCCGATCGCTCTCCCGACGCAATCCGGTCCATCGCGCTCTCGAGGGTCGCCGTCATCTCCGCTCCCGCCACGGCGCCCCCATACGCCTCGAGGGCCTCGGCGACCGCGCGCCCAGCCGCCGTTACACGCATCCGGCGTCCTTCGGCGTACCCCCGGTCGTACACCTTCTGCACGATCTCGTGGCGGGTGGACTTCGTCCCGAGGCCCTTCGCCTCCATCGCTTCGATAAGCTCGCCCTGGGAGTACCGCGACGGCGGTTCCGTCTCCCGCCGTTCGTTCGTGATTTCGGCCGGTCGGAGTTGATCCCCCACTGCGAGCGTCGGTACGCTCGTGCGCCCGGGCGCCGCCCCGTAGTATTTTCGCCAACCCGGGTCGACGAGGTCCCGCCAGCGCGCGAAGAACGATTCGCCGCCGATGTCGAACTCCGCGACCGCGTCCCGTTCCTGCGCAAGCGGCGCGACCGTCGCGAAGAACCGTCGGACGACGAGCTCGTACACCCGCCACGCGTCTCCCTTGAGCGCCTCGTGTCTCGCTCCGGCCGTCGGATAGATTGGCGGATGGTCCGTGGCCTGGATTGGGCCGCGGGACGGATGGAAGGACTCGAGGGCGAGAAGCTCAGCGACCTCCGCCGCCAAATCGGATTCCCGCAATCGCTCGAGCGCGGATCGCACGTTGAGGCTTGGCGGATACACGGTGTTGTCCGTCCGCGGGTACGAGATCAAGCCTCGGCGGTACAGGTCCTCCGCGATCTGCATCGCGCGCGCCGCCGCGAGCCCGAGACGCGTCGCCTCCGCGAGGAACATCGTCGTGTTGAACGGCGGGGGCCGATGTCCCTCGACACTTCGCGCGGCAAATTCGGTCACGTACGCGGTCTCCGCGAGTTCCGCGCGACCCTGCGCCGCGTCCGCCTCGTCACGCCGCCAAAACCGGTCCGTCCCGTGCGTCGCGGTGATTGTCGTTTCCCCCTCCAATCTGGCGGTGACGACCCAGTAGGGGACAGGGACGAAGGCCTCGATCTCCCGCTCCCGCTCCACGAGCAACGCGAGCGTCGGCGTCTGCACCCGGCCGACGGAGAGGAAGTCGCGCCCGCGACGGCCGCATGCAAGGGAGAGGAACCGCGTAAGGACCGCGCCCCACGCGAGGTCGATCTCCTCCCGGGCCCGCGCGGAGGCCGCGAGCGCCTCATCGACCGGGGCGGGATGTGAGAACGCGTCCTCGATGTCCGCTCGGGCGAGCGCGCTGAACCGTGCGCGTTTGGCGGTGATGCCCGACCGCACTTGTCCCAGGAGGCGGAGGGCCTCTACCCCGATGAGCTCGCCCTCGCGGTCGAAGTCCGTGCACACCCACGCCTCGTCCGTGTCCGCCGCCAACGCGCGGAGTGCGTCGCCGATCAACGGCTCGCTCACTTTTTCGAGGGGTTCGGCGCCAACCAACGCATCGAGGTTCGCAAGTTCCCACCCCCGGAACGCCTCCGGATAGTCGAGCTCGACAATGTGGCCCCGGAGTCCGATGACCGAGTGATCGATCCCATCGCGGGAGAATTCGAAGACCGTGACGCCGATCCGGCGACGCTTGAACGTCCCTCCGGACAGCACGACGGCCAAGCGGAGGGCTGCGGAACCCTTCTCCGCTATGACAAGGCGTCGCACGGATACATATGCGGATTGGCACCTTAAAGCCGCTACGCGGAGACGACGGCCTCCGCCTCGATCTCGACCAGGATCTCGGGGGCGATGAGGCGGCGGACCTCGACCATCGTCGTGGCGGGCCGGACGTCCGCGAAGAACTCGGCGTGTGCCTTCCCGATCTTCTCCCAGTCCTCGATGTTCGTCACGTACACGCGCGTGCGGACGACGTCCTTCATCGTCGCCCCCGCCGCCGTGAGCGCACGGTCGATGTTGCGTAGCGCCTGCACGGCCTGCGCGTACGGATCCCCGAGCCCGACCACGTTCCCCTGTTCATCGGTGGCGGTGGTGCCCGACACCCAAACGGTTCGGCCGATGCGGACGGCGCGAGAGTAGCCCACGAGGGGCTCCCATCGCGTGCCCGAGGAGACGTTCTTCCGTTCCATCCGTGGGCGGAACGTCAATGAGGCTTGAGAACTTTGACCTCGGCGATCGGAGGGGTCGGGGTCGGTGCCGCGACGGCCACGGCCGCCATCTTGGCCGCGGCCTTCTTGGCCCGCAACGTCGCCGCCCGCTTCTTCTTCCGCGCGAGCGCCTTCGCCTTCTTCTCCCGCTCCGCCTTCGCCGCCGCCTTCGCGAGCTTCTTCGGGCACTGCATGTTCACGCAGAACTCCCATGGGCGCCCGTGGATCGTCGCGCGCATGATCGGGTTTCCGCACGCCTCGCACCGCTGCATCGTCGGGTCGAGGGGGCCGCGTTGCGGGAGCGGATGCGTATTGTCGCACTCCGGGTACCGGGTGCACCCGAGGTACCGGCGGTTCCGGCCGGAGTGGCGGATGATCATCTCGCCCTGCTTGCACTTCTCGCATCGACCGACGATGTTCTTGTCCCGGAGGCTCGGGCACTCGGCGTCGATGCAGAACGTCTCCGGCCGCCCGCCGCCCACGCGTTTCACCCGGGGGAAGCCGCACGTCGGGCACGTCTCCTGCGTCGGCTCGATGAGCCCCGGCGGGAGCCGGTGGAACACCTTGCACGTCGGATAGTTCGAGCAGCTCACGGTCCGGCCGCCGCGCGGGTCCTGGCGCATGAACAGATTGCCGCCGCACTCCTTGCACGGGCCGAGGAAGTTCTGGACCTGGAGGGCGCTCGTGATCTCCGCGCCGATCGCGTCCTGGTTCTCGACGAGCACCGCGAGCGCATCCTCAAGGAGGGACTGCGACTCCCGGATGACCTCCGCCTGCGTCCGCACGCCCCGGGCGATCTCGTCCATGTCCTGCTCGAGGTGCGCGGTCATCTCCGGCTCCGTGATCTTCCGCGCATGGTCCTCCAGAGCGCTGACGAGGGCGCGGCCGGGCAGCGTTGGCTTGAGTTGTCGCCCTTCCACGTACTTTCGATCGTACAGCTTCTGGAGGATTTCGTGGCGGGTCGACTTCGTGCCTAGGCTGAGGCGCTCCATCTCCTGAATCAGAGCGCCTTGTGTGTACCGGGCGGGCGGCTTCGTGCGGTCCTCTCGCATCTCCACCGCCAACAGCGGCACGGTCTCGCCCGTGACGAGCGCGGGCAGGTCCGACTCCCGCGTGTCCCAGTATGGGTAATAGGACCGCCATCCCGGGTCTGTGAGCCGGTACCCGGAGGCGAGGAACGCTTCCCCGTTGACGGTCAGGCGGGCCTCGCTCGCGATCCCGACCGCGGGCGGAGCGACCGTGGCGAAGAATCGGCGGACGACGAGCTCGTACACCTTCCACGCGTCGGGGCGCAGCTTGTTCTTGAGCGCGGCCTGCGTCGGGTAGATCGGCGGGTGGTCCGTCGCCTCCGTGCGGCCTCGGGTCGCGCGAATCGACGGCTGCGCGAGGAGCGCTTCTGCCTCGGCCGTGAACGCGGACCCCCGCAACTTCTCGAGCACGCCCTTCAGGGACAGCGTCGGCGGGTACACCGTGTTGTCCGTCCGCGGGTACGAGATGTACCCCGACGTGTACAGGTCCTCCGCGATCCGCATCGCGTAGGCGGCCCCGAGCCCGAGCCGGTTTGCCTCCGCCACGAACATCGTCGTGTTGAACGGCGGCGGTCCCCGCTCCGTCTTCTCGTTCGTCAGGTATTCCTCGACGAGGCCGCCCTTCCCGCGCTTGGCGGCGGCGAGGACCTTCTCGGCGCCTTTCTTCTCCCAGAACTGACCGGTCTCATGGTTCGCGGTGAACGGGGCGCCCTTCTCGAACCTCGCGTGGACGGTCCAGTACGGCTTCGGGGTGAACCGCTCGATCTCCCGCTCTCGGTCGACGATGAGGGCGAGGGCGGGCGTCTGCACGCGGCCGACGGAGAGGAAGTCCTTGCCGACCTGGTTCGCAGCCATCGAGACGAAGCGGGTGAGGACCGCGCCCCACGCGAGGTCGACGACCTGGCGGGACTCCGCGGCCTGCGCGAGGGGAAGGTCCACTTCCGCGAGATTCCGGAACGCGTCCTCGATCTCCCACTTCGTGAGCGACGAGTACCGGGCCCGCCGGGCGCGGATGCGCGGGTTGACGTCCTTCACGATCGTGAGCGCCTCGACCCCGATCAGCTCCCCCTCTCGGTCGAAGTCCGTGGCGATGACGACCTCGTCCTGTCCGGGGGCGACCTCGCGGAGCGCCTGCTCCACGTTCGCCGCGGTGACGACCTTCACGGGCTCCGCCCACACGAGGCGCTTCAGGTCGACCTTCTCCCAGGCGTTCAGCTCCTCGGGGTAGTCGAGGTTCTGGATGTGCCCCCGGAGTCCGATGACCGTGATGTCCTCGCCTCCGGCGGAGAACGTGAACACCGGGACCTTGTGGGGGTACGCGCGCTTCATCGTTCCGCCGGACAGGATCGCGGCGATCCGGGCGGCGGTGTTGTTCTTCTCCGTTACAATGAGTTTTCGCATCGGGTGAGCCGGCACACACGGGCCGGCCTTATTTAATGGTTTGGCGGTGGATGGTGGGCCAACGCGCGCGGGCGCGGGCGCGCGCGAGGCGAGACGATTTTGGCGGGAGAAAACGTTGCGCGTCCGGCGCCCGGGACGCGACGTTGCGGTCGTATCAAGCCCGCGACGGGACCCGACACACTTTTAAGCGGCACGTAAATCGCCCCCGGGATGAGCGCCCCACCGCCCCCGCCCGCAACCGCCTCCGCGCGCGCGTCCTCAGGTCCGATGCAGTTCCCGTGCAAGAACTGCGGCGCGAAGGTCGACTACGCGCCGGGCACGTCCTCCCTCAAGTGCCCGTACTGCGGGACCGAGAACGAGATCGCGGTCGAGCAGAAGCCGATCCTCGAGCACAAGATCGAGGAGCTCTCGTCCGTCGCCTCATCGCAGCAGGCAACCGGGTACGGGACCGCGACGCGCTCGTTCAAGTGCAAGAACTGCACGGCGACCTCGACGGTCCCCGGGAACACGCAAGCGACGCGATGCCCCTTCTGCGGATCCACGGTCGTCTTCGAGCAGAACGCGAACCCGAACGTCGTCCGTCCGGAGAGCCTTCTCCCGTTCTCACTCAACGCGGACGCCGCAGCGCAGAAGTTCCGCGCATGGCTCAAGTCCCGGTGGCTTGCGCCCGGCGCGCTCAAGAAGATGGCGCAGCTCGCGAAGATCGATGGCGTGTACGAACCGTTCTTCACCTACGACGCCCAGGCGGACTCGGACTGGTGGGGGGAGGCGGGCCACTACTACTACGAGACCGTGCGTCGGGGGAAGGAGTCCGTCCAGGAGCGCCGCGTGCGATGGGAGAACCGGTCCGGACACCACGCGCAATTCTACGATGACATCCTGATCTGCGCGTCCACCGGTCTCCCGGAGCGCATCGTGACGAAGGCATACCCCTTCCACCTCAACGCCCTCGTCTCCTACAACCCCGCGTTCCTCGCGGGGTTCCTCGCGGAGGAGTACTCGCTCGACCCCCGCCAAGGATGGGAGAAGGCGAAGGTTCAGATCACGCAGAACGAGCAACGCGAGTGCTCCAAGGCGCTCGACGGCGACACGCAACGCGCTCTTCGCGTGAACACGTCCTTGAGCCGGACCACCTGGAAACACATGCTCCTTCCCTTGTACGTCGCGGCCTACATGTTCGGAGCGAAGACGTACCGGTTCGTCGTGAACGGGCAGACGGGCGAGGTCCAAGGCGAGGCGCCGATCTCGTGGGTCAAGGTCGCCGCGATCGCCGGCGTCGCGATTGCCGTGATCGTGGCCGTGCTCAAGCTCACTGGGCGGATCTGACATCCGCGTGAGCATTTCGGCCGCTGGGGCTGCGAGGCCTATCCGGCAGCGAGGAGGGTCGCGATTCCCGCCGGGAATTCCGCGACCGGCACGCCGGCCGCCGCGAAGGCCTTGACCTTGCTTTCCGCCGTCCCCATTCCCGCCGAGATGATCGCCCCCGCATGGCCCATTCGTTTGCCGGGCGGGGCAGTGCGGCCCGCGATGTATGCGTAGACGGGCTTCCGTATCCGCCGCGCGCGTTTGGCGGTCTCCTCCTCTGTCGTCCCCCCAATCTCTCCGACGACGAC
This sequence comes from Methanobacteriota archaeon, assembly GCA_005878375.1. GTDB lineage: Archaea > Thermoplasmatota > Thermoplasmata > RBG-16-68-12 > EA-27 > EA-27. The sequence goes on from VBMQ01000001.1 coordinate 13,497, forward strand.
GATGCGCTTCGTCTGGCGGTCTTTCGACAGGAGTTCGAGCGCCTCCGGCATGCTCGTCCCGATGACGGGATCGCCGCCAATCCCGAGGCACGTCGATTGACCGAAGCCCGCTTGCGTGATCGCGTTTACGATCTCGTACGTGAGCGTTCCGCTCCGCGAGATCACCCCGACGTCCCCCTCCCGGAAGATGTGGCTCGGCATGATCCCCGCCTTCGCCTTCCCGGGCGAGATGAGGCCAGGGCAGTTCGGGCCGATCACCCGGCAGCCCTTTGCGCGCGCGTACGTCATCACGTCCAAGCAATCGTGGAACGGGATGCGCTCCGTGATCATGACGAGGAGCTCGACCCCCGCCTCAATCGCTTCAATCGCCGCATCCTTCGCGAACGGAGCGGGGACGAACAGGATCGACGCGGTCGCGTCCGTCCGGTCCACGGCCTCGAAGCACGAATCGAACACCGGCACACCTTCGACGGTCGTCCCGCCCTTGCCCGGCGTCACACCGGCGACGACCTTCGTGTCGTAGTCGAGCATCGCGCGGGTGTGGAACTGTCCCTGGTGGCCCGTGATCCCCTGCACCAGGAGCTTCGTCTTCCCATCGAGAAGGACAGACACGTCACGCGCCCCCCGCACGGACCTTCACCGCCAATTCGGCGGCGTCCTCCAACGTGTCCGCGGGATGGCCGATGCCCCGCAGGATCTTCGAGCGCCTGCTTGACGCCGACCGCGACCGTGTCCGCCTTCGTGATCCCGCCGAAGATGTTCAGGAGGATGACGGACGGCTTCGCCTTGAGGAGGATCTCGAACGCTTGCTTCACCTTCTCGGGGTCGTCCGTGCCGCCGAGGTCGAGGAAGGTCCCGCCGCGGCCGCCTTTCAGGTTGAGGACGTCGAGCGTCGCCATCGTCAGGCCCGCGCCGTTCGCGATGACGCCGATGTCCCCGTCGAGCTGGATGAACGTGATCCCCTTCTCGTGTGCCTCCTCCTCGAGTGGGGTCCGATCCTGCGGGAGGTCCGCGTATTCCTTGTGGCGGTACTCCGCGTTGTCGTCGACGACGAGCTTCGCGTCCCCGGCGACGACGCGGCCGTCCTTCAGCACCGCAAGTGGGTTGATCTCTACGAGCTCCGCATCCTCGCCTTCGAACAGCGCGTACATCTTGGCGGCGATGTCGGAGACCTGGGACGCGACCTCCTTCGGAAGGGCCAATGCCTTCGCGAGGGCCCGCAGGACGTACGGCTCGATGCCGACGAGCGGTGGGATGTGGACGCGGAGAATCTTCTTGGCGGGGACGGACTCAATCTCGATGCCGCCGGTCGCGCTCGCGATGAGAAGCGGTGCGCGTGCGGACCGATCAATCGTGATCGAAAGGTACAACTCCTGCGCGATGTCGAGCATCTCCTGCGCATACACCTGCTTGACCGTGTACGGGCCAATCGACATGCTCAGGATCTGGCGGGCGGCCTCCTGCGCTTCCGACGCCGTCTTCGCGAACTTGATTCCCCCCGCTTTGCCGCGCCCGCCAATCAGTACTTGGGCCTTCACCGCGCACGGGAGCGGTGCATCAACGAGGTCCTCAGGTTTGGCGGCCAGGAGGCCCCGAGGGACCGGGATGCCGTATTTCCGGAAGATCTCGTGGGCCTTGTACTCGTAGAACTTCATCGACGGGAAGGCGATGCCTATTCCGCATTTAGCCTTATTCGGAGGCGGTGAGCATTCGCGGGAATGCGCTTCCGCCAACCACAATCACGACGATACCGGTTACGAACAGACAAAAGCCGACGAAACCCCAGAACGCCCAGATTCCCGCGATGTAGGCATGGGAGCAATAGGTCGTGCCCCCAGTCGGACAGGTCCATCCGATCGCAAACACGATTCGGATGAGGAGGCCACCGGTGACGGAGAGGAGGACGCCCCAAAGCTTGGAGATCATCGTCCCACCTCGGATGCGTTCGACCCTCTTCAACTCGCTGGGAGATGGGCCGCCGTTCTGCCCTACGGCTCGTCGCCATTCGATGCGAGCGTAATCAGGATCGGCGCATCGTCGCGCGGAGTCGTTCCACTCGTCCAGGGAATTTCGCCACGAGCCGGCTCTTCTTCGAATTCTCCTTGAGCATCCAGAGGACGTCCTCGTCCTCGCTCTCAGCGAGCTTCATCATCCACCGGAAGCCTTCCTCCGGGGCGGCTGCGACGACCACGCTGACGGAATACCCCAGGCATTGCCGGAGACTCCGAAACTCCGGGGAGTCGCGATCTTTGCCCGCCTTGAAGCGTTTCACGATCGCGTTGTGCATGTCCACGCCCGCGAGCGCAACCTTGCGATTCTTGAGGATGCGAGGCTCCGCGAGCCCGGCCGCCACCGCGCGCATCTCGAGCCACGCCCCGGCGGCAATCCAGTCATCGAGGGCCCGCAGGCCGATGATCGGTTCCGCTTCGAGGATGTCCTGAATAGCCATCGCGACCGCTTCCCGCGCCCGCCAACGGGGATCGCGTGCCAGGCTCCGGATGTGCGCAAGGACCTCGCGCGCACGTCCCGATGATCCAGCCCCGAGCGCGCCCAGGCCGCGGATGCCACAGAATACAGCGAACTCAAGCGGATCGTCCGCGGGCGCCTGGTCCGGCGAGATCGACGTCCACCGCGTGCACAGGGACCACATCATCTTCCAATCGCGATCGGGATTGGAAACCGCACCCGCGAATTCCTTGGCCAGTTCGAGGTTCGCGCGTGGGCTCGGGATTCTGCCCCGTGCCACCAGATAGGAACGCAGGTCGTCGTCCACGAATCGGGTCAGGTAGTCGTCGAGGAGGCCATCGAGTTCCTCCTCGTACCCCTGCGACACGGGAGCGCCTCAGTAGATCGGCGTGCCCGTCGTCGTGACGAGCTCGCGGAACGCCTTCATGAGCTGCTTCGTGACCTTCCCCGGGACGCCGTCCCCGATCTTTCGACCATCGACCTCGACGACGGGTCCGATCTCCGCCGCGGTCCCGGTGATGAACGCTTCGTCCGAGGCCCACACGTCATACAGGGTGAAGGGCCGCTCGCGCCCCTCGACGCCGACCGTCGCCGCGAGCTCGAGCACGGTCTCCCTCGTCACCCCCGGCAAGTTCGTCGACGTCGGCGGCGTCATGAGCGCGTGGTTCTGCACGACGAAGAAGTTGTCCGCGCTCGCCTCGGACACGTACCCCGCGATGTCGAGCAGGAGGGCTTCGTCCGCTCCGTACTGGTTCGCCTCGATCCGGGCCATGATCTGGTTGAGGTAGTTCAAGGACTTGATGCTCGGGCTCAGGGACTGCGGCGGGACGCGCCGGTAGGACGACGTGACCAGGCGGAGCCCCTTGTCATACTTTTCCTTCGGGTACAGCGCGATCTTCGGTTGGGCGATGATGATGACGCTCGGTCCGCGCGTCGCCTTCCGCGGGTCGAGCCCGAGGTCCCCCGGCCCCCGCGTGACGATCGGGCGGATGTACCCGTCCACGACGTTGTTCCGCCGGCACGTCTCCAGGATCAGGTCCGTGAGCTCCTCGCGCGTATGTGGAATCGCGAGGTCAATCGCCTTCGCGGAGTGGTACATGCGCTCGACGTGGCGCTCGAGCTTGAACACCCGCTTATTGTACGCGCGGATCCCTTCGAAGACGCCGTCGCCGTACAGGAGGCCGTGGTCGAAGACCGTGATCTTGGCCTCGGACTGGGGGACGAACGTCCCGTCGACGTAGACGACTTGCTCCATGTCCGTCCGCCCCAACGTCCTCGTATCCGGAGGACTCATTATAGCCTTTCGTATTCATCGTGCGGCGCGGGCGTCGTCGAACCGTTCTCCCGTGAGCCGCTCGAAGAGGGAGACGTAGAGAGCGCTGACCTCGCGCACGACCGCGTCCGGCAGCGGCGGAATCGGGGGCTCGGGCAACCCCTTCTCGCGCGCCGCCATCAGTGCCTCATGGTACCCCGTTTGGCGGTAGTGTTGCCGCACGAACTCCTTGCTCAGCTCGACCTGTTTCCCCCCTTCGTACGACGCGAGGTCCCAGAACCGGTCCTCGTCCGCGGTCCCGAACGTGTCCACGAGCATCAGCTGCCGATCCGCGTCGAACCCGAACTCTTTCTTCCCGTCCACGTGGAGGAGCCCGCGGGACCGAACGTCCGCGTTCAATCGGGCATCGAGTTTCCCCACGTATTCCCGCAGGTCATCCCACTCCTCGCGCGAGAGGCTGGAGATCCGGAGCGCCTCCTCCATCGTCAACTCCCGGTCCACCTTCTCGAGCTTCGTGGTGACTTCGAAGAACGGCTCCGGCAACGGCTCCCCGTAGTTCGGGACACGACCCTTCTTGAATCCTAGGTCCTCCGGCCGAATGCGTCCTTTCTTCAAGCGGTCATCCAGGGAACCCGCGACGTAGTATCGCGCAATCACCTCGAGCGGGATGAGGAAGTTCCGCGTCTTGGCGGTGATCTTCGCGTAGTCCGCGATGACCTCGACGCGCCGCACCCGCATCCGGTCCGCGCCCTCGAGCCGCAGGAAGTGCGTCCTGAGCCCGAGGTCGGCGGCGACACGGAACCAGTGCGCGCTCGTGCGGCACAGCGTCGCGCCCTTATGGGGCACCAGGGTCGGGATGACCTTGTCGAAGACGCTAATGTGATCGGTGAACCGGAACTCGAGCTCCGTCGCGGAGACCTCGTAGACCTCCTTCACCTTCCCCTTGCGGAGGAACTTCACGCGCGCGGGAACGGCCGCCCGCTCTTAGGCCTTCGCCCGACCCCGCCCTTTATCCCGCGGCAACGGATTCCGGGGCGGATAGCGGGGCGCCGAGCATGGGCGCGTGACAAGTACCCGACGTATCCGGCGGGGGAGCGGGTGACGAATGAAGCGAAGCATCGCCATGGGATTGGCGGCGCTCACCGTGGTCGGCCTGATGTTGACCCTCACGGTGCGCGCGCCGATCGGAGGGCGCGTCGATCCGTACCGGAACTTCAACTTCCGCGTCGAGATCGACGGCATCACGGTGGCGTCGTTCTCGGAGGTGTCCGGCATCTCGAGCGACACGGAGGTCATCGAGTACCGGAACGGCGACACCGGTGAGGTGCAGCTCCTCCCCGGCCAGACCCACTTCGGGCCGGTGACCCTGTCGCGCGGGGTGACGAACAACATGGAGCTCTGGAACTGGCGGCAGGACATCGTCGACGGCAAGCTCGATCGGAAGAACCTCTCGATCATCTTGCTCGACACGAAGCACACGGAGGTCGCCCGGTGGAACCTCATGAACGCATGGCCCTCGAAGATCAGCCTCGGGGACCTGAACGCCGGCTCGAACGAGGTCCTCCTGGAGTCGCTGGTCCTCGTGCACGAAGGCATGGTCCGGGTGGTGTGATTCCCACCCGTTCCCTCTTTTTCTATGCGAAGACCTCGGCCTCCGTGTGGACGACGGCGCCGACTTCCGTGAGGCTGTAGGGCTTGATGTGGCGGGAATGCTTGAGCCGCCGCATCTTCACGACTTGCACCGCCGGCTGGACCTCCCCGTTCGTCCGCTCGACGAGGCGCAAGCTGATGACGCCGTCGCTCACGTACTCAACGAGACCGTCGCGCGACGATCCCGGGTTCTCGTCCTTCACTTCGGCCGTCACGATGCACGTCGCGCCCGTCTTGCGGATCTGGTCGCACAGCGCGAACAGGCGGGTGCGACGCTCGACGTCGTCGGGGAACATCATGTTGAGCAACGAGATCGAGTCGATCGCGATCCGTTGGGCCTCGAACTGCTTGATGAACGGCGGGAGTTCCGACTTCACGCGCGTCGCGGTCGCCTTCGCGTCCGCGGGCTCGAGCTTCACGAGCGCGGCCGTCTTGCCCTCCACGTGCGACCGCAGGTCCCATCCGTAGCCCTCCGCGGTCCGGAGGATCGACTCGACGTCCTCCTCGAGGGTGATGAAGATCCCCTTCTCCCCGTTGATGAGTCCCTGCATCAGGAACTGGAGCGCGAAGGTCGTCTTCCCGGTCCCGAACGACCCGAGGATCGCGACGACGTGTCCCCGCGGCAGCCCTCCGCTCAGCATCTCGTCCAGCCCTTCCACGCCCGTCGGCACGAGGTCCATGTGGCTCACCCGATCCGTTCCATGTAGACGACGACGAGGCCCTGCCGCGTCGTGATCATGATCGGAAAGCGCGCGATCTTCTCCATCGGGAGGTGGGGCAGCACGCTCGTGAATTTCTCCACGTACAGGTACCGCTGGCGCTTGCTGCTCCGGAGGTACCGCGACCACTCGAAGACGAGGCACCCGTCAACGGAGTCCACGATCATGCGTTCCACGCGCGGCTCCAGGATGTCGCGGGTGAGGAGGAGGTACACGATTCCGTCCCACCGCTTCGCGGCCCGTTGCAACCCCTTGATCGTGCTTACGAGATCCCGCGCGTCAACGGTCTCGGCGTCCACGAAATCGGAGAGGGAGTCGAGGACGACCATCGCGTGCGGGCCGTTCTCCTCGAGGAAGGCCACGAGTCCCTCGAGCAGATTCTCTGAGGGCGCTCCGAGGGGCGTCACCGGCGGCTCCGTCCATGTTGCAGGGACCACGGTGCGCCGGAAGTAGGGCGCGCTGAAGTCCTTGAATACGGTCGCCCGACGGAACGCCCGATAGTAGTCTTCGTTCAAACTGGCGGCGAATTCTCGGAGGACGACGTCGCGGGACCGAGCGAACGTCGCGTAGCACACCCGCTCCGGCAACACGGAATCGTCGCAGCCCGGGCCGAGGTAGAACGAGCGGAGGCGTGGATCCTCGCGGACGATCGTCAGCTTCGCGGCGCTCGTGTACACGTACTCCCGCATCCCCGCGCCCTCCTCGCCCATGAGCAGGACGACGGAGCCTTCCGGGAAGCCGCCCTCGACGATCGCGTCGAGGTCCGCGATCGCGGTCGGGATGCGCCGGATCGTGGGAGGGGCTGCGTCGGCCGGGAAGGAGTCCTCTGGCTGAGCTACGGCTTCTCCCGTTAGAGCCATCCCGCCGGACGCATCCGGGTGCGGAGATAAAGAACTTCCGCACGGCGACCGCGCGCGCGGATGTGCGGCAAACGTTCATGCTCGCCGCGCGCATCGGGGGACGTCGAGGGGCGCACTCTGGCGGCTTCGTATCCGGAACTCGTCGCGCTGACCTTGCAGCGGGACGAGGACATTGACCTCGGGCGCGCGGCCCTCCTTCTGGCCCGTTCCGCGTATCCGGGATTGGCGGTCGAACCGTACCTCGCGAAGCTCGATGCGATCGCCGCGACGGTCTCGGAGCGTCTGGGCACCGATCACGACGCCCGCACGGTCGCGGCGGATATCTCCCGCCAACTGTACGAGGTCGAGGGCTTCCACGGGAACGAGCGGGACTACTACGACCCGCGGAACAGCTACCTCAACGAGGTGATCGACCGGAAGCTCGGGATCCCGATCACCCTCTCCGTCATCCACCTCGAGGTCGCGCGCCGCGTGGCGCTCCCCGCCTTCGGCGTCGGCCTCCCCGGCCACTTCCTGGTGAAGGTCCCCGCCCCCGGGGGCGAGCTCCTCATCGACCCGTTCGAGGGCGGTCGTGTGATCACGCCCGCGGATTGTCAGGAGCGCCTCGATCGGGTGTACGGCGGCCTCGTCCGCCTCGACGCACGGATGCTCCTCCCCGTCTCCAAAAAGATGATCCTCGTCCGGATCCTGAACAACCTGAAGACGACGTACATGACACGCTCGGACTTCGATCGCGCGCTCGACGTCGTGTCGAGCATCCTCGTCCTCGACCCGTCGTCCCTCCCCGACCTCCGGGACCGCGGCCTCCTGCTCTACCGCCAAAACCGATTCGCCGAGGCGTTGCCGGACCTGCGGAAATATCTGATGCTCGCGCACGAGGCAGAGGACCGCGAGCCGATCAAGCAGACGATCCGCGGGATCGAAGCGATCCAGGCCCTCCTCGGATAGCCCCCTACCTGAGAATCAGAACCGCGAACGGACCGGTCACCTTTATCCCGGCCTCCGCTGTTTCGCCCGGGATGGCGGTCCGCAACCCGCTCCTCGCCGTCTTCGGGACCCTCGCCTGGGCGGCGATCCTCGCGCCCCTGCTGTGCCTCCCGCTCCTCCTGTTTCGCTTCCTCGGGCTCCCGCAGGAGCTCGCGATCTTCTACGGCATCGCCGTGTTCGCGGTCGCCGGCTTCGTTGCCGGCCGCGCGGGCACGTTCGCGTTCGCGGCGTTCCCCGTCGGCTTCCTCGGCGGATTCGTCGGCTACGCCGTGTTCTTCTCCCTCGCGTTCCCGCCCATGAGCCTCCTCTTCGCGGCGATCCACGCGACCGTCGAGGCGTTGGCGGCATGGGCCGCGGCCCTGCGTGTGATGGCGAAGGTTACGCCGGAGGTCCGGTTGGAGAACGAGGAGAAGCGGCGGTGTCGGCTGTGCGGCGCCCGCGTCGGCCCCAAGGCCAGGCGCTGCTGGAGCTGCCATGGCTCCCTAAACCGGATCACCTGATCAGATCTTTCGCATCCGCCCGAGCACGGGCTCGTACACGAGGCCCTTGTCGAGCAACTCGTTCACGGCCTCTTCGAGCGCCTCCTTCCTGATCCCCCGCTTGCCCGCCGCCTCGAGGATCGCGTCCCATGGCGCCCCTTTCCCGTCCTTGTCGAGCTCCCCGATGAGGGCGAGGACCGCGTCTTCCGAGTCCTCCGCGACGGTCCGCTTTGGCGGCTCCGCCTTCGCGGGCGCCTTCGCCGTGGGCGGCGGCTCCGCCGCGAACCCGCGGAATTCCGGCAGGAGGTACCGCAAGGATTCCGCGAGGAGCGACGTGTACCGCGCGAGGTCCACCTTCCCGTAATGCTCCACCGCCGCCAAGACGCCGTCCGCGACGTCCTCCGGGTACCCGAGGGCGACGAACGCGTCCTTCGTGAGCGGGTCCATCCGAATCGCCTCCCGCATCGCGTCGAGCCGCGTCTTCAGGGACCGACACGCCTCGAGGATCCAGTAGTCCCGCACGTTCTCATCGACGACCTTGATCATCTCGGGCCGCACGCTCGTGTAGACGGTCCCGGCCTCGGGCGAATACGTGCGCGACTTCCCCATGACCGCCGCGAACGCGGGCGGCTTGACCTTCGCGAGCTTCGCCGCCGCCTCCGGCTGGTACTGGCCCGCATAGACGTGGAACGTGCCCGTCGGGTCCGAGATGCGCGCCCGCCACATCGGCTGCCCGTCCGTGCCGACGTTCTCGACGTCCGTGAGCACGCCGACGACGAAGAGGCGGTTCACCCGCGCCCCCAGGGGCGTCACGACGTACGTCGGGGCTCGGTCGGCGCCGCCCCCGACCTCGAAATTGCTCTCGTTGTATTCCCCCGCGAACAGCCGCCACGCGACCTCTCGGATCATCGGACCACCTACATCTTCTCCACGAGCGCCCGCCCCCGCCGCCACTCCGCCTCGATCTTCGTCCGCGCCCCCGGTGTCGCCCACAGATCGTCGAGGTCCGGGCGCGCCTGTCGGCATGCGGTCAGCACCTCGTCCGGCGTGATCGCGTCGAGGGTCTCGAGCACGATCGGCTTCCACGCGCGGATTTCGCGCCCTCGGTCCCGGGCGAGCGTGTCGACGATCCAGAGGTCCCCCGCGATCCACCGCGTGACGTAGGCGCGGTCGAGCTTCTTCACCCGCTCCGTCACCCGCCGGAGCGCCGCCTCTCTCGCGATCTCCTGGAGGAGACCCACTTCAGCCCTCCAGCTCCTCGAGCATCGCGCGGGCTTCCTCTTGCACGTCGACCTTCAGCACGCGCGCGCTGTCCACGATCATCATGAGCCCGTAGTCGTCGCTCGTCACGTTCCCGCGCACCTCGACGGGCTGCGCGATCAGGAGGTCCGCGAGCTCGTCCCGGACGACCTCCTGGTCCATCGCCTCCTTCGCCTGCGCGATGCACTCCTCGACCGTCTTCTCGAGCAGGAGCTCCGTGAGCTCCTTCCCGAACACTGCGGTGATTGCTCCGGACCCGTCGTCGACGACCGCCTTCACGCGCAGGTCCGCATTCCCCTGGACCTCGCCGTGGATGCGGCACACGTTCTTGCGGAGGACGCGGCGGCACTCCGGGCATCGGTACACGAGGCCGCTCCCGTCCTTGATGTCGATCAGGATGCCCCGCACGGTCGCGTCGACGGCCCCGCCCCGCTCCGCGAGGTCCTCGATCCACATCCGCGGGGACGCGGAGACGGCCTCCGCGGCCGGCAGGGCCTCCGCCGCCAACTTCGCGACCGAGGCGCGGTCGTCGAACGAGAGCTGCGGGATGCCCCGCCACGACTTCACGTAGCCGCCTTCGATGTGGATGGCGTCGCCCGCCGCGAGACCGAAGTCCTTCCACGCGGAGAACTGGACCTTCCCCGTCTCGTCCGCGAGGACGCCGCTGTGCACGGTCTTCGGCTCCCCGCTGACCTTGACCTCGCGGGCCTCGACGGACAGGACGCGTGCGCGGAGCGAGACGTTGCTGACCCCTTCACGCAAGTCGACGACCTTGGCGGGGGTCGCCGGGCCCGATGGGGCGGACGGTCGGCCCCCCTCGACCGCAGGCAAGAGGGCGTCGTCCTCCTTCGTCACGACCGCCCGGTTCCCGAGGTGGACCTCGACCCGGCCCTTGAACTCCTTCGTGTACGCGTTCTGGATCCGCACGACGTCCCCCTTCGCGAGCTCTAGCCCCTCGGGGTTCCACGCCGTGTAGGGCGCTGTCCCCGTCGCGTCGCCGAGGAAGCCGTACACGATCCCCTTCGAACCGCCCTCCGTCGCGATCTCCTTCTCGTTCACGGAGACGATCCGCGCGAGGAGGCTCACGCTCGGGTCGCCGGGCACGAGCTCACGCACGGTCTTCGTGACGCCCAAGGAGAGATCCGCTGGATTCCCCCCATGCTTCTTCACGATCGACCGCTTAGCGGTGTCGAGCGACACGCGGTACACGTTGAGGTAGTTCCCCAACTCTCGTTCGATTTCGTCCTCACTGACCTTTCCGCCGAGCGCCCGCGAAATGTCGCGGACGTGGGGTCCCATCTCGTCCTTCATTTCCATCGTCCTGAGGCGGGTTCGATACCGACTGCCTCGTGCTGCCCTGAGGAAGGCACGTTTCCTAAATAACGACTACTGCAGGTACACGAAAACTACCGACCGTCGTTTCGCGTGGACGGACATGTGGGGTCCCCTTTCCGCAGACGAGTCGGACGCGTTCAAGAGGTTGTCCTGACGAGCCGCGGAAGCGCTCCAGTTCTATCACGAAGACATCGTAGAACGGTTCAGCGCCCCCGGTCGACCGATCAATCGACTGAGGGGGATGGGAGGACTGTAAGGGTGGGTCCGCCCGTCTTCCGCAGACCTCTCGCCCGTCCGCCCGGAGGAATTGATAACCGGGGCATCACCCTTAAGCCGAGGCCCTCCCATCGCATCACCTCGAGAGGGGGCCCGTACGGACCTCGAACTTGTGAAGATGAAAGTCTGCATGGTCGGCGAGGCCGCCGTCGGCAAGACGAGCCTCGTCCGCCGCTTCGTCCTCGACCTGTTCAACGAGGCGTATGCGGCGACTCTCGGCGCCCGCGTCACGAAGCGGGAGTTGCATTTCAAGGGACTCGAGGTCGACAAGCACGTCCGCGTGGACATGACCCTGTGGGACATCATGGGCGAGCGGTTCGTGCGGGACGAGCTGCGGGAGTCGTACCTCCTCGGCGCGCAGGCCGTCATCGCGGTCGCGGACATCGCCCGGCCGTCCACGCTCGATGCCCTCGAGACGTGGATCGAATGGGTGCGGAACGCGGTCGGGGAAGTCCCCGTCGTCTACGCCGTGAACAAGATCGATTTGCTCCCCGAGCTCATGAAGCGACCGAACGACGAGGAGATCGAGCAGCTGTTCGGGATGAAGGACGTCTTCTGGTTCTATACGAGCGCGAAGTCGGGCCAAGGCGTCGAGCCCGTGTTCTCCGCCGTCGCGAAGCAGGTGCTCGCCGAGGTGCTCGACTACCAGGTCGAACCGCTCCCGAAGGGGACCCGCCCGAGCGCGGACGCTCTAGATCTCGCCCGCGGCCCGTTGGGCCCGTGAGCCCTCTGCGACCGTTCGGATTCTGGGAATTCAACGCCTTGCTCGCTAGCAGACGCAACACCGTGGGCTGTCCCAGTACTCGAGCCCGAGGCGCACGAGCGTTTCGTCCGCCGACGTGATGCCGTACGCGGAACCGTCGCCCAGGCGCGTGATGGTGAGGACCTGCTGCCCATCCGCGACGAGGACGAGGCAGTTGCACACGATCGCGCGGACCTCTGCGGCCTTTTCGAGCTCCCGTTCGAGCCGGATGTCCGGGACCGCAAGTTTTACTTTGACTCTCCTCCGGGAGGCGTTCACGAGGTCATGCTCGATCTTTCGGAGGAATGCCTCGTCCGAGGCGAGCACGACGAGCTCCCTTCGCGCCGACGCGACCATCGCCTGCGCCCGCGCGATGACGTTCGAGAGTCCTTTGACAACGTACGCGAGGTCGGTCGTGGACGTCGTTGCGGAGGACCGCAGCGGCTCAAGGAGCGCGGCGACGCGTGTGACCGAAGCCCGTTCGCGTTCGTGGCGCTCGTCGAGCATGCGCTGCAACCGCGACGCTGCGTCCTTGGGCGGCACGGCCCGATACCGTTTCGGCTTGCCCGTCTGCACCGCCACGAGCCCGCGCTCGGCAAGCTCATCCATCGCGTAGTAGATCTTCGAGTCGGGGATGCCCGTCCGTGCGATGAGGTCCCCCGCCGTCGCGTGCGGGAGGCGGACGAGGGCGGCGAACGCCTGCGAGGCGTATCCGGAAAGGCCGAGGTCCCGGAGGGTGCCTTCAATCTCCTGGCGGGAACCGTGCGCGGCTTCCTCCAACAGGACGTTCGCGCGCTTCTTGACTTCCGACATCTGCGGAGTCGATGGGAGAGAGGGTTGATAAAGTTGCCTACTACTACACAGAAGTAGGTAACCATGAGTCCCAAGGAACCGACGGACGAGGGTCGGAACGCGGACGCGTGTTGCGGGCCGGGATGCTGCGGGGGCGCACCCTGCTGCTCCGCCTGCTGCTGCTGAACCGACCCCGGGACGGCCACCCGCACCTTTTTGGCGGGACCGGCCTTCCCGCCCGCCATGGCGAAGAAGTTCGACCCGCGCCGGATCGGGGTCTCCGTCCCTCGCAAGGCGCCGATCCAGCTCCACCCGTTCACGAAGTTCTTCAAGGGGTTCGAGCGCGTCGAGGCGGTCCGTCGGACGTTCGGCCCCAACACGAGGCGCGTACTTGACACGGTGAAGGTCGAGTTCTTCTCGTCCCGCTTCGGGTACATGGGCGTCTCCGACGAGGACGGCCACCTGATCGTGTCCGAATACTACCTCCGGACCGGGAACCCGCGGGACATCTACCTCGACGTCGTGCACGAGCTCGTCCATGTCAAGCAGCACCGGGACGGGCGACCGCTGTTCCACTCGCGGTGGGAATATCAGGACCGCCCGACGGAGGTCGAGGCGTACAAGGTGTGCACGGACGAGGGTCGGCGCCTCGGGATGACGGACCGGGAGCTGATCAAGTACCTCAAGGTCCCGTGGCTCGACGACGGGGAGTTCCGACGGTTGGCGAAGAACCTCGGGATCGTCGTCCCCAAGCCGCGGAAGAAGAAGCGGTGAGGCCAACAAGGCCATAAGCCCGGCTCCCATCGTCGCGGCGTGAAGGCGCTCCGCGATCCTCGGGAGCCGGCGGCGTTCTCCCTCGTCGTCCTCATCGGGTTCGTCGTCGCGAAGTTCATCGCCGTGGCCGTGCACGAGGTGATGGGCCACGGGGTGTTCACGGACGCCCTTGGGGGCGTGTTCTACGGCGTCTACATCTCGCCTGGGTCCGGGTTCACGCTCCTGTTCCTCCCGGCCACGACCCCGCCCATCGCGTCCGTCCTCGTCGACTTGGCGGGGATCACCGTCGACCTCCTGCTCGGCGTCGCGGTCTTCGTGGCGTACCCGCGCGTCCGGTCGTTCGTCGGTCGCCTGTTCGCCCTCTTGCTCCTTCAATCGTTGTTCGTGTACTCCCTGGCCTACCTCGCGCTGGGCACGATCGAGAGCACGGGCGGCGACTCGTATCAGGCGGTCCAGGACCTCGGGGCGCCGTTCCTCACCTACGCGTTTCTCGCGGTCGGGATCCTGTGGGCCCTCGGGTCTGCGTACGTGATCAGCCGCGAGCTCGTCGTGCTAACTTCCGCTGATGCGCGGTTCGCCCGCCAACTCACCTACCTCGGGCTCTTCTGGTTCGTCCCGCTCGCGTCCGGCTACGTCCCCGCCATAGCCTTCGGCCCGGGTTCCGCGATCCTGTACTTCCTCCTCTTCGCTGCGGTCGGTGCGATCGCTTTCGCGGCGGGTTGGCTCCTCGCCCCGCGCATTCCCGACGCGGGTGCGTCGCCAAAAGCCCGCGCATTGGGTCGCGTGATCCCCCTCGCCGTGGCGTTCGCTGTTGTGCTTCCGATTTGGCTTGGGGGGTTCGGGCTGTCAGATTCGGCGGCTCACGGGATTCTCGTCCGAGAGGCGCCGCTTGAAGCGGAAGGAACCCTCTCCGATTCCCAGGTCATCAACGTCGAGGTGGACCTCGCGGCCGACGGAAACGTCACGCTTGAGTTCCGGATGCGTGGCGTGCCACCCGCGACGTCGCCCCTCGAGGACGCGGTGTGGAATTCCTTCAACGATCGCGCGGACTTCCCGTCCTGGATTGCCCAGTCGCGCTGCTATGCACGATGGATGTTCAACGTGACAGCGTGGGACGCACGGTCGGCGTCGATTGACGCGAACGGCACGATTTGGTCCGGCGCTGCGACGGTCGGTCAGCCGCGCGTCGTTCGAATGGGCGTGTCGAACCCCGTGGACGAGGCGAACTTGACGACGGTAAGCGTCAACGGGACTCGGGCGTTCCTCACGATCGCCCCAATCGACTCCTTGCGGTACTACCCGACCGCGCCGTGCGGCCTCGGGTTCTTCGACGAGATGAACCTGACGTGGGCTTCGTCCCGGTTTCGATTATCGTCCCTGCAGACGCAAGGCGGGGCGCCGGCATCCCCTCTCATCGGAGGAAACTTCGTTCGGTTCCGGAACCCAGGTCCGGCCGAAGATGCGCCGACGAAGTACCGCCTCGTGCTCGAAGTCTTCTGATCACTGGTTGTACGTCTCGACGCGCTCGTAGTTCTTCTTGAGGTGCTTGATGAGGAGGTCGCGGTTCCGTCGGAGGTGGCTCTCGTACCACGCCTTCACGACGTCGCCGAGAACCTTGTGCACCTCGTTCACGTCGAGCCGGTCCGCGGACGAGTCGAGGAGGGTGTGGATCGACCAGATGCGCTTCCAGCCCGAATACTTGTAGTAGTGCTCGCCCTCGCAATATTCGAACGAGATCTTGACGCGGGGGCGGCGGTCCGTGTCGTAATACGCGATCTTGAGCGCGTCGCCGATCCGATTCTGCTCCTGGGTCCGGTCGGTGAGCGTTACCGATTGCACGGACGCGGGGTTGAACCCCTCCCGCCACCGCCAGTCCCCGTCCGGGAACGTGTCCGGGAACACGGCCCACCGCTCGTAGCTCGGCTCCATCGCGAGGTGGACGTTCATCGCGTTGAACCGCTTCCAGATCTTCCATGCGTCTTCGATGAGCGTCTTGTTGAGGTCCGTCCGCTTGGACGCTTGTTGCCCGACATCCGATAGGATCTCGGCCGTCTTCCGCTGGAGCTCCGCGTCGAGCGTGTCGAACCAATCGGCCCCTTTGTCGGCTTTGGCCTTTGCCATGGCGACCACGGGCGCCGAATGGGATGTCCCGTTAAATAGGTTCCGAGACTCCGCCCCTATGGAGTGGCGGACGGCTCATCGCGCCGCCAAACGCTTGCGCAATTTCTCGTTGAGGACGCGTCCATCGACCTTCCCGCGCAGGCGCTCCATCGCGACGCCCATGAGCGGACCGAGCGCCGCCTCGCCCCGCTCCCGGATCATCGCCTCGTGCGCCGCGACGATCTCGTCGAGCACGGCATCGACGTCCGCGTCGCGCATCGTGCCCAGGCCCAGGGCGGTCACCGCCGCGGACGCATCCGTCGACTCCCGAACCATGTGGCGGAGGACCTGAGGGATCGCCTCCTTCGCGAAGGCGCCCCGGTGGTAGAGGCGGAAGAGCTCACGAAGTCGCTCGAGGGGGAGCGCATCGACGTCCAACCCTTCGCGCCGGATCTCCGAGAACTGGTACGTCAGCGCGTTGGCGGTGACTTGCGCTTCGCCGGTCTCCTTGACGATCGATTCGAATTCTCCGTCGAGCCCGTCCTCCAAGAGCTGCGTGGCCTGTTGACGGGGAATCGTGTACGCGGTGACGATCCGCTTGAGGCGGGTCTCCGGCATCTCCGGAAGGATCGCCCGGAGCCGGTCGAGTCGTTCGCGGGTGACGCGAATCGGCGGCACGTCCGTCTCCGGATACATGCGGGCCCGCCCGGGGAGCGGCCGCGAGTAGACCGTCGTCCCGTCTGGCCTCGGGTCGCGAGTCTCGGCGGTCACACCGGCCAAGGCGGCTCTCGCTCGTTCGACGACCTCTTCGAGCGCCTCTCGTCCGCGTGTCTCCGCGTCCGCGACGAGCGCAAACCCGTCGTGGCCCTCCACCGCCATCCGTTGCGCGATCCTCTGCACTTCCTCCTCGGTGATGCCGTGGCCTGGCAGCTCATCGGAGTGAAGGATGCCGCCAACCCCGGCGACGCGCGCGTGCGCCGCGAGTTCGGGGCCGAGCTTGCCCCGGAGCAGGCCGCGGAACCCGGGGAGACGCACTCCTAAGACCGTCCCGCCCGCCGCGATCGCGTTGCGCAGGACGGAGGACTTCGCTTCGCGGACCAAGTCCGTCAAATCCACGATTCCGTCGTCGATGGCGGTGATCCCCCGCTTCCGTAACTCGTCCGTGCAGTCCGCGAGCGCGGTTTGGCGGCTCGCTTCCTTCTCGACGAACGTCGCCATCATCCGGAGGTCCTGCACGCCCTTCGTCTCCGTCCGCGCCCCCCGGGCGACACTCACGTTCACATCCTCGCGGATTGTGCCGATGCCCCGCTTCACGCGGCGCGTCGCTCGGAGGAGGGAGCCGATGCGCAGCGCGACTTTGGCGGCATCGTCCGGCGATGTGATGTCCGGGGTCGTCGCGACCTCGATGAGGGGGACGCCCAGGCGGTCGAGGCGGTAGACGATGTCTCCGTCCCGTTCTTCGATCTTCCGCGCGGCATCTTCCTCGAGTAGGATCGTGGGGACTCCATATCGCTTGCCGTCGAGCTCGAACGATCCGTCGACCGCAACCAGGGCAGACCGTTGGAAGCCCGTCGTGTTCGACCCATCGATGACGATCTTTCGCATGAAGTGGATTTCCTCCACGATCGTCGCGTTCAGCATCATCGCCGCCAAAAGCACTGTGTCGAGCGCGTCTTCATTGCAGGGATGCGGGGGTTCCTCGTCCGCCTCGACGAGGCACGCGTTCCCCGTCGCCTGATAGACGAAGGCGAGCTTTCGTTTCGCTTCTTCCATGACCGCAGCGTCGACCTCCCCGAGTTCGGATTGCGTCGGTCGGAGGCGTCGCCGAAATTCCGCGACCACGCCCTCCGAACGATCGGACGGGTCCTCGCAGAACAGCTTGTGGGTGTCGAGCTGCTGATGGATCTCGAGGCCGCACTTCAGGCCGAGGCTCGCGGGGTCCATCGCGCCGCCAGAACGTCCCCCGCCGGAAAAGGATGGCGCTCACTTCGGCGGGTGTCGGTACCACTTCTCCTTCGCGTATGGGGATTCGACGTCGCCCTCCTCGAACTTCACCCGGACGCCCTTCTCTTTGAGGAGCCACGAAAAGAGGCGCGCAGCCGCTCCGTACGGCACGTAGGCAATCGTGTACTTTCCGTCCTCCGTCTTGATGTCGACCCACACCTTGAGCCGCTTGTGGCGGACCCACGTGGTCTCCGCGAACGGCACGTCCTGGTACGTCTTCCATTGGGTCCCGTCCTTCGTGGCCCAGCCGTCGTCGAGCATCAGGATTCGTTTCGTCGTCAGGTACACCCATCCGGTCGTCGCCGGGAGGACGACCTTTCGCATGAGGCCCCCGCGATAGACGGTGTACTCGAGCTGACGGAAACCGATGATCTTCTCTGTGGTGATCGGGACGCTGCCCTCGTTGCAGATTTCGCCGAGCTTCCCCTCCGCGCGGAGCTTCATTCGCCCCGCCAACGGAGTCGCGGTTTAAGCCTTCCCGCATCTCCACGGCCGGTCCATCCCTAGAAGACGTACTCGTCGAGCGTGATCGCCGGATTGATCTCCCCCGCCAAATTCGTGGCGAGGAGCTCCCGGATCTCGACCGGGTCCTTCGTCCGCGCGAGGACCCACATGAGCTTCACGAGCGCCACCTCCGGGAGCATGTCTTCCCCGGGAACCACGCCCGCCGCGAGCAGATCCCGACCCTTGTCATAGACCCGGAGGCCGACGCGGCCGTTGAGGCACTGCGTCGTCATGAGGACCGTGACGCCGTCGGCCGCCGTTTTCCGAATCACGGGCATGAGGTCGTCGCTCACGTGTCCCAATCCGGTCCCCGCGATCACGACCCCGTGACACCCGTGCGTGATCCCTTCGAACCGTTTCGGCGTGAGCCCCGGATGGAAGTACACGAGGGCGACATCCGGGTCGAGGCCTTCTTCGACGCGGACCGGGCCTTTCGACCTCGGGGTCGCCGATTCTTCCCATGTGACGCGGCCATCCGCGTGAACGGTTCCCAGGCGCTTTGCGTTGATCGGCTTGAACGCGTCTCGGCGGGAGGAGTGCATCTTCCGCACCTTCGTCGCGCGGAGGACGTCGCACGCGGTGTCGCCGGTCTCGTGGTGCATGCAGCTTACGACCTCACCGAGATTCTCGCCCGCCAATCGCGCGGCGCAAATCAGGTTGAACGCAGCGTCGCTGCTCGGCCGGTCGCTCGACCGTTGGCTCCCGACGAGGATCACAGGACCCGTGAGGTCGCGGAGCATGAACGCGAGCGCCGCGCTCGTGTAGTGGAGCGTATCGGTCCCGTGGGGGATGATCACCGCCTCCGCGCCGGCCTGCAGTTCCTTCGCGGCCTCCGCCGCCAGCACCTCCCAGTTCTTCGGTGCGAGGTTCTCGCTGTACACGCTGTAGATCATGCGCGCCCGGACGTTCGCGACGTCGAGCAGCTCCGGGACGGAGAACACGAGTTCCTCCGCGGTCGCCGCAGGGTGGACCGCCCCCGTCCGATAGTCGACGAAGCTCGCGATCGTCCCGCCGGTGCCGAGGACCCCGATCGTCGGCTTTCCCGGGGTTGGCGGGGGGAGGCCGCGGGCTATGGCGGCCGCTCGTTTCTTCTCGCGCAATTCGATGGCGGTGATTTGCGCCACGGGGATCCCGACGTTGTACCCGTTGTCCAGCTTCACCACGAGGATGTCCGCGCCGCTGAACTCCGTGTGCGGCATGACGACACCCTCGTACGCACGGGCTCCCGCGACTCGGACGCGGTCGCCCACGGACGCGCCGGCCGCCGCCAACGCGTCTTTGACGCGCGCCGGATACTCGGCCACGCCGCCGGATGGGCGAGAGGGACTTGACCCTTTCTCCGCGGCGAGCCATACTTATCTCCGCGTGCTTTGGCGGGGATGTGCGGACCGCGCGCGACGTCCTCAACGAACTCAAATGGCGGGAGGGGCAGGGACTCGCGGAGGCGCAGATTTGGGTCCGCGGTCGGACCGCCGACGACGTGAAGTCGATTCGTGGCGAGGAAGTCACCGACCTCGGTCGGCGATACTTCTCCACCGCCAGGGCGACGATTCCCTACTACAAGATCGTCCGGATTGAACATGCCGGCGTGCTCGTCTTCGAGCGCGCGGATTGAAGCGCCGTCATTCCCGCCAACGAGAATGAACACAACGTAGTGCGGGCCGCGACGCAAGGTTCAAACCGTCCCCGGTCAGATGCGGGCGAACGGGGGCAGGTCACGTTCGAATGCTCGGGATGCGGCGGCCACTTCGGCCCCACGGAGCTGTGCGAGGACTGCGGCGTCTGCACCTCGTGCTGCGAACCGGGGGCGGACCGACTAGGGCGTGGCGAGCTCGTAGACGATCCGGTCCGTCTCCTTTCCCTTGTTCCGTCGTTCCGTGATGTGGACGCGGCCGATTTCTGATGTGTTCTTCAGGTGCGTCCCGCCGCACGGACAGTAGTCGCGGTCCCCGGCGCGCACCGCGCGAAGGCGCATGATGTGCTTCGGGATGAGGTCGACGAGGGAACGGTCCCCGGTCTCGTTCTCGATCTTTACTCGGTCCTCCTCCGTGATTCGGACGGGAAGCGCCTCCGCCACCGCGCGATTGCACTCGTCCTCGATCCGTTTCAGATCCGCAGGCGTGAAGCTCACAGGCTGGAAGTCGACCCGTGCGCGGTCCGCGTACAACTGGTTCCCAACCGTCCTGGCTCCATAGATGGACCACACGACGCCGGACATGAGGTGTTGGGACGTGTGGTACCGCATGTGGGCGTACCGCCGGTCCCAGTCGATGATCCCGTGAACCGCGTCGTCCCCGGGCATGCGGTCCACGAAATGTCGGATGAC
>VBMQ01000065.1:0-2821 GCA_005878375.1 Methanobacteriota archaeon
TCATCGGAGGGGGACACTTTGCAGATGGCGTGCTCCACATCCCCGCCAGCCCGGCGACGAAGGCCGCCCTCGTTGAGCTCGGCGCCCTCCACCGGAATACGGGGGACGCGTTCGTACTCGAGCGATACGCGCATCCCCTGCTCCGAGGACTCGGCTTGACGGCAACATCCGGCGGCATGACCGCCAAACCCGACGCCGAAGCGACGGATCCGCTCGCGTACGTGTCCGCGATGGCGGGCTTCCCGATCCGCGCCCGAGGCCCCACGCGCATCGGCGCCCGGCTGGGCCGGCCGGAGAAGGCGGCGCCGCGCAAGATGCAGCCCGCGCCGCACGTCCTCTTCCCCTTGGGCAAGGAGGGCGGCGCGCAGCGGCTCGTGAAGGAGGCGCTCCGGGCGGGAACGGTCGCCGTCGAAGTCGGCATCCGGACGTGCGCCTCCTGCGGGAAGCGATGGTTCCTTCCCAAGTGTACTTGCGGGGGCCACACGGTCGGGACCAAGAACGGCGGCGGGAAAGTGCAGACGATCCCACTCGCGGAGGTGTGGGATGCAGCCCTCGCGCGCGTGCACGCGAACAAGCCGCCCGACGTGAAGGGGGTGCAGGGCATGATCTCCGCCAGCCGCACGCCGGAAATCCTTGAGCGCGGAGTGCTCCGCGCGAAGCACGACGTGAACGTGTTCAAGGACGGCACGGTCCGCTTCGACATGACGAACCTCCCGCTCACGCACTTCCGACCGTCCGAGGTCGGACTCACGGTCGAGCGCACGAAGGCCTTGGGATACGACCGGGACATGAAGGGAAACCCGCTCGTGAGCGTCGACCAGATCGTCGAGCTCCGCGTGCAGGACGTGATCGTCGCGAAGGAGTGCGGCGACTACCTGGTCCGCGTGGCGGGGTTCGTCGACGAGCTGCTCGAGAAGGTGTACGGGATGGAGCCGTTCTACCGCGCAAAGGGCCCCGAGGACTTGATCGGCCACGCGGTCGTGACGCTCGCGCCCCACACGTCCGGCGGCGTCCTCGCGCGCCTCATCGCGTACACCCCCGCCAGAGCCGCGTTCGCCCACCCGTTCCTGATCGCGGCGCGGCGCCGAAACTGCGACGGGGACGAGGACTCCATGATCCTCCTCATGGACGCGCTCCTCAACTTCTCCCGCTCCTTCCTCCCGGAGAGCCGAGGGGGCCTCATGGACGCCCCGCTCGTCCTCTCCACGCGGATTGACCCGAACGAGGTGGACAAGGAGGCGCACAACCTCGACGTCGGGTCGTCGTACTCCCTCGAGTTCTACGAGGCGACGCTCCGGTTCGCGCACCCACGAGAGGTCGAGTCAACGAAAGACCTCGCAGGGCGCCGCGTCGGGAGCGTCCTCCAATACGAGGGGTTCTCGTTCACGCACGAGGGCGGCGACCCGAGCGCCGGCCCCGTCGTGTCCACGTACACGCAGGGCGCGCATCGTCGTCCACCACCTGCTCCCGGACATGATTGGGAACATGAAGGCGTTCTCGAGCCAGCAGTTCCGCTGCACGCGGTGCGGGCAGAAGTACCGCCGCCTCCCGATCCGCGGGAAGTGCACGAAGGGGGTCCCACAGCCGGGCGGCGCGCGGAAGACGTGCGGCGGGAACCTGAGCCTGACCGTCCACGAGAGCTCCGTCCGCAAGTACCTCGAGATGACGAAGGAAATCACCGGCGAGTACGACGTGTCGAACTACCTCCGGCAGCGGATCGCGCTCATGGAGGAGGCGATGCGCTCTTTGTTCACGAACGAGAAGGGGCAGGCCCTCAAGCTCGACGATTTCTTCTGAGCACTTCACGCGGGACCGCGGGCGATGACCTCGTCGCCCCGTCGGCGAACGACATAGGCGCCGGTGTAGGCGAGCGCGATTCCTGCCACGAGCAGGATCCCTCCAATCCACTGGGCGAGGTTCGAAAGGTCCGCCGGGGAGGGCGACTCCAGGTACGGGATCTTCACGTTGAAGGGCATCGCGGGCCACGGCAGGATCACGCCCAAGAAGACGCTCGCGAGGAAGCCGCCAATCCCTGCGGCGATCAGGCCGAGCCCGACCATCGCGATACGTGGCAACCGCAACTGGTACCCGCACCGGTCGCACACGAGCGCCCGGTCGTCCGGCGTCTTCGCGAGGCAGTTCGGACACCGTTCGCGGGGGCGCGCCCACGGCGGCCGCGGGAGGAGGGACATGCGGGCGCCCGAAGACGGCGCGCGTACTTGAGCCTTTTCCGCTCCATGGAACGGACCGTCGACGGAATCCCTTAAGCGGCGCCCACCGTTGCGCTCGCGTGAAGCGGTCCACGGCCGCGGCCCTCTTCGCGATCCTTCTTTTGGCGGTGCTGATGCGGCTCCTTCCGCTCCTCCGTGCGACGTACTGGGGTTCGGATTTCGGAGAGTACTATGCGCTTACGCGCGCGATCGTCGCGAACGGCGCCCTCCCGTCGAATTACACCGGTTGGGGAGTCACATATCCTTCGTTCCCCGGCCTGTTCGTCGTCGACGGCGCGTTTGCGCTGGCGGGCGTCCCCGTGGACGCGGTCGTCGTCTTCCTCGTTCCGATCCTGGCGGCGTTCGCGGTCCTTCCCCTTTTCCTGGTGACGGTCCGCGTGACGGGGAGCGACTTCGCGGGCGTCATCGCGGGCGCGTTCGTGGCGGTCTCCTTCCTCCATGTCTTCCCAACCTCGCACGCCATCCCGGCGAGCCTCGGAGATTTGCTCTGGATCGCGGCGCTCGCGATGTTCCTCACCCTCCGCCGCGTCCCGAAGTTGTTCGTGCCTCTCTTGATGACCGGTCTTGCCATCGTGATCACGCACCACCTT
>VBMQ01000065.1:2855-25357 GCA_005878375.1 Methanobacteriota archaeon
TGCTGTCCTCGAGAGAAAAATCACGGTGCGCGCGGTCCGGTTCGAGCTCGCATTCGTGGCGGTGATCGTCACCGCGACCCTCGCGTTCTGGTCGCTGTACGCGACTCCGTTCTGGCAGCTCATCGTTACGACGTCGGATGCCTTTCCGCTGCTGCTCATCGGCGGCGCATTCGTCGTGGCGGTCGTCCCCCTTGTGATCCGCCTCCGACGACGATGGTCGTGGCGGTTCCGTCCCCGGGCCCGTACCGTTCGCGCGGCCGCCGTGGCCACCGGGCTCGCATTCATCGTCGCGGTCGCAATCGTCACGGTTGCTTCGATCGAGCCCGTGCCCGGGACCTCGATTCGGGTTCGGCTGGCGGACATGGTCCCGTTCCTCCCGATGTTCGCGTTTCTCGCAGTCGCCGCAGGAGGCCGAAAGGTCCTGGACTTTTCCCCGGAGGGCATCGCCCTCACGGCGTCGTTCGTGGCGATCGTCGGGTCCATCGTTCTCGGCGCGTACGCGGCATCGGACACCCTCATCCCGTACCGCCATCTGGAATACGCGACCGTCCCGCTCGCAGTGATGGTCGGGGCCGGATTCCGCTGGATGGGCGCGGGTTGGCTGGAGGGCCGCAGAAGCATCGCGGTCGGCCTCGTCGGCGTGATTCTCGTCGCGTCCACCGCGGCGAGCGCGTACCCGCCACCCGCGGCGTTGGCGGGGATTGAGGAGGGCATCGCCGCCAAAACTGTCGAGGCCACACTCTGGGTCCGTGCGAACGTCCCGGGGGACCTCGTGGCGGGAGACCATCGAGAGTGGACCGCGAGTTGCGCTTCTGGCGCACGTCGAACGTGTCCGCGGCGCTCGCGGCAATGCGTTCGGTCCGACTCGACTCCCGCGTCGTCCACGTGCGGTGGGTGATGATCGACGCGGACCTCCGCACGGGACTCCAAACGGGACCGTTCGAGCCCGCCTTCCCCCTCCTCCCCTCCGAGGAAGCCAAGTTTACGACGACGCCCTTCGAGAAACTGTTCGACTCGGGGTTCGCCCAGGTCTATCACGTGAGCTGGTCCGCGGTGCCGTGACTACGGTTTTGGCGGCATCGGGAAGCAGATGTTGCATCCCGGGTCGAGCGCGGCGATCCGCTTGTGGTACTCGCAGAACCGCTGCGTGTTCATGAGCCGGTCGACGAGGTTGTTCAGCCCGAGCACCTGCTCCGTCCGGGGCGCGCCGTCCGCGATCTTCCCGGCCATGTCTCGGACGTACGCGTCGATCTCGGGAAACAGCTTCACGAGCTCGGGGTCGATGCCCCGGCTTGCGGTCTTGTAATGGCTCACGGCGGCCTGCGTGATCCCGAGGTGTCGCGCGACGTCGACCTGACGCATGTGGTACTCCTCGAGGAGAACCTGCGCGAGCCGCGAGCGGATCGTCGGCAACAGCTTCGCGGTCACGACTTCGAACGGCTGGAGCACCGAGCAGTAACCCCGGGCGTGACGATGACCACCCCGGGTTATAAATCATCGCGTATTCGGCGCGCATTCTCCGGATTCGCGCGAAGATTGGCCTTCGATGCGTTCCGCCGAACGAAGTAGAGGCGTTGGCGGGCGTCGCGCAAGCTCCACCGCCAGTCCACGCGTCCGCTCGTCCGCAGTCGGGCGAGGGCGAACCGCAACGTCCGCGCGGGCAGCCGCGTCGCCGCCACGAGCTCCTTGTGCGTCAACGGTCCCGTGCCGCCCAGAATTTCCAAAACGCGCGCCGCGGAGGGGGGAAGGTCATTGACCGCAAAGAAGACCACGGGACGCAGGTCCCTCAGCGATAGCGGGCATGGTTCTCGGAGAAACGAAGAACCGGGGTTCGCATAAAGGTTCTCATGGCGGCAAGTACACGAACGTCATGTACGCAGGTACGCCGTCGACTGTTCGGACTGTGCGTTCGACCACGAATCGTTGCCCCGTCGCGATCGACACCACGCGGGTGTCAGATCGTGCAAGACTCTCGCCTGTGTATTCCGCACGTTGCGGAGCGAATGGGTGCACGCGCCAATGAAGATCGGCGACCGAGACGACGCTCTGGGCCACGACGCGGACGTCCGTCGANNGTGAAAGGCGGACCCCGCCAACATTGGTGGGAGCTGGAATGGACCCGAGACACCGACCCCGCCCGTAACGATCATTTCTCCGTCCATCACGGCCAAGGCGTCAAGTTGGCGGGCGAGATGCGCCGCCAAGGATCCCGCGGCCTCTCGCGCAGAATCCCCGCCAACCAAAGACGTCAATGAGAGGCCTGTCGCGAGCAGGAGAAACGCGGCCACGGTCATCGCGGCGCGCACGGGCAGCTCATCAATCACCCGACGACCTCCAGGAGGACGGCGTCGTTCCCATCGTACGACACGCGCACGACATGGCGACCCGGTCCGAGGCGAAGCGGTCCGTCCCCGCTCGTCATCGGGATGGGCGGGTCCGAAAGAAGGAACACCGGCGAGAGGCCCGTCAGCTTGTAACTCACGGTCGCGCTCCAAGGACCGCCCCGCGCGTCGCCGATGGTGATGTACTCGACGTGGACGGTGACGGCGCCTCCGAAATCCACGCGCACCGTCTGTGCGCCGCCGCCCGCCAGATAGAAGTCCTGTGCGGCATGGACGATCGCGTCGAGGCCCTCGGTGACTCGGACCGAGAGTTGGGCATACTCCAACGCGGAGAATCCGCTCACGATCGCGGGGAGGGTGAGCCCCACGACCACGGACGACACGAGGAGGCGGAGCGGAAGCTCCATTCCATCACGCGCCGCGCACCACGGGGATGGACCACGACTTGGATGGGAACCCCGCCTTCTGGATCGTGAGGGCGAGTTCGCCGACGGTCACGCCTGGTGGGAGGAAGACGGAGACCGCGGTGAACGTGGCGGTTCCATCGACGGCACCGTCCTCGCTGTCCTGGCGGACGAGAGGTGTCGCGACCGCTCCCCCGATCGTCACGACCAGGTCCTTGATCGGCGCGTTCTTCGCATCGTACGCGGTCACGCGGATCGATACGACCTTCGACGCCACCCGATCCTCCGGGACGTTGCCCAGGTCCACCGCAGCGGGGTCCGTGGTCACGCTCTTGACCACCGTCGGAGTTTGGATCGACAACGTCCACCCGAGAACAACGGCCAGGGTGAGCCCGGCCACGATGACGGTAATCATCAGTTGCAACGGCATGCCTTCAATTCCCCCCGCAGTGTCGCGAATCGCGCGCATGTTCCGGTCCCCGGGGACGTCAGACCCGCGACGCGCTATCGATTTTCTGTGTACATGCAGCGTCCGTTCGGCAATGGTCGAACGATGGTTCCACCGGAAGCAGCGGTCCCCCGCCATCCCCATTTGCGGGCACAGAATTCTCACGGAGCGCGAACCGTGGGCAAAGTTTCATATCCGATACGCCCGCTCCCGACGGCAATGATAACGACCGAGGAAGTCCGTGCGCTAACGGATCGGCAGCGGGAGGTTCTCTCGATCGTCGTGGAGAACAAGCTCTACAAGGGGAAGGAGACGAACATCGCGGAGCTCGCGGAGCAATTGGGGGTCGCTCCCGCCGCGGTGTACCGCCACCTCGTCGAGATCGAACGGAACGAACTGCTGAACGTGAAGATCGTGCCCTCGGAGAAGGGCACCATGATCTACGAGCGGCTCCGGCTCGACGAACGGCCGCGGCGGCAGTACACGTCGGAGGCGCTGAACGAGACCCGGAAGGAAATCCTCCGCTTCCTCCTCGACCACCCGACTTCGACGCTCGTCGAACTGTCCGAGGAACTCGGGATCAATGACCGGACGATCTACCACCACCTCCGCGTCCTCGAGGCCGTCCAGCTCATCTCGCGGGAGCGCAGCCGGGCGACGAAGCGCGGCGTCCCGCCGTACATCTACAACATCACGGACCACGGCAAGGGCGTGCTGTTCCGGCTCTGAAGCCACCAGGGAGAATTGAACTCCCGACCGCTCGCTTACAAGGCGAGCGCTCTACCGACTGAGCTATGGTGGCGCGCGCCGATACCTCGGCCCCGGTAAAAAGCGTTGCCGCGCGACTCATCAGGCGGCCCTCCGCCCGGGCCGTGCGGACACCTCCTCCAGCGAGGCCCGCATCGCCGCCAAGAACCGGGACTCGTCGAACTGCATCGCGCGGCGGCGGCACGCGTCCGCGCGCGCTTCCAGGTCCGCGGTCGTGAGCGAAGCGATCTTCTCCGCGAACACCACGGTCTCGCGGAACCCGCCCTCGTCCACGGCGAGCACGATTTTCCCGGACGCCATGGCCTCGACCGGGGTCATTCCGAAGTCCTCATCGAGCGCCGTGCACAGGAGCCCGCGGCACCGGGCGTACAAGCGGCGCAGCTCCGGTTCATCGACTTCTCCGCGGAGCTCGACGTTTGGCGGTGGACTCAGCTTGTGAACGTATTCCTCCGCGTGATCCCCCCGTGAAAAGCCGCCAATCACGACGAGGCGGGCGTGCGGCAAACGGCGGAACGCCTCGAACTGGATCTCGAGCCGTTTCTCCGGATAGAGGCGGTTCACGGACAGCCAGAAGTCGTCGAGGCCCCCGAAGCGGAATCGGGATACATCGGTGGGCGGGTAAATGATGGAGGAATCCCGGCCGACGTACCCGCGCACCCGGGCCCGGACGTTCTCGCTGATCGCCACGATCCGGTCCACCTGCGTCCACGCAATCCGGTCCGCCGCCGTGTGCACCGCGATCCAACCCCGTGCGAGCGCACGGTGGAACGGGCTCCGTTGGCGTTCGAGGACGGATCGCTTCAGGTCGTAGAACGCGCGGACGGGCGTGTAACAGTACGAGAGGTTCGGGTGGTGCCTCCGTCCCGCGTAGACGGCCCAGTTCCCGGAGAGCACGTAGGCGTCGGCGTCCGCGCGGGCGAGTGCGAAGCGGAGAGACGCGTGCATCTGCTTCAACGGCACCCGCGGGATGAGACCGCCGAGGGACACCATGCGGACGTCTTGGAATCCGAGCCGATCGATGCTCGGGCGATGGATGTCCGTCGTGTACACGGTCGCCCCGAGCGCGCGTGCGAGGGTCAGGGCGACGCGCTCGCCGCCGCCGATCGCCCCGAAGTAGTCGTGGAAAATCGCGACGCGCATCGCGGCCTTGACCGCCGCGCCCCGGAAAAAGGTATTCCGTGTCCGCGTTCCCTCCGAGGGCCGGCCCCAATCTTTAAGACCGGTTCTCGACATGCGCGCGGAGAGGGGGAGCTGTCTGGCGGCGTGTCCGACGTGCGGGAAGGACCTCACGTACATCGCGCAGTACGACCGGTGGTACTGTTTCGCGGAGGCGAAGTACGCGCCGAAGGACTTCCGCGAGGACGCTCCCGTCTCCGTGAGCGACGCATCGGAGTCCCACGAGGGTCACTATCACTGTCCGAGCTGCGGGAAGGAGCTCTCGTTCATCGAGCAATACAACCGCTACTACTGCTACGCGGAGAGCAAGTACGCCCCGAGGGACGTGCGACCGGTGTCCGGGACGCCCGAAGCGGCGGCACCGCTGACGACTCCAGCTCCCGAGCCATCGGCCACGGAAACGCGGAGAGAGGAGGTCACTTCGCCGGTCGAAACCTCGGAGCCGGCTCCCGCGGTCGCCGCCGAACCTGGGACGGAACCTGTCGCGCCCTCGCCTGTCGAGACGCCGGTCTCAGAGCCGCCAAGAGAAGTTATCGAACAGCAGTCGCAACCGTCCGAGGATGCGAAGTCAACGCCAATGTCGGAATCCCCATCGGAAGCGGACGCGGAGTCCTCCGAGACCGCCAAACCCAAACTCGAGCGGGGCGCGGTCACGAAGGCGAAGAAGGCGAAGCTCGTCGAGTGGTCCAAAGCGTACGGAATCGACGCGATGGGATCGCGAACGGTGCTCCGCGACCGCCTCCTCCAGTACATGGACGAGCATCGGCTCGACGAAACCGAGGAGGAGGCCGAACAGGAAGCGGAGGAGCCGGCCGAGGTCATCCCGGCTGTCGAGCCGACGAGCGTGGCTCCTGCCACGGAGACGCCGACGGAGGAGCCCGCGAAGATTGAGACGGAGCCCGAGCCCACGACCAAGTCTGTCAAAGAGCCGGAACCCACATCGAGCTCGGAACCGGAGCCCGAGCCCGAGGTAATCGTCCCTGCGGATGAACCGAGACCCGAGCCCCTGCCGACGCCGCCGGTGACCGTCACCCGAATGGATTCCCCCTCGCCTGCGCCCACGGCCGCTCCTGCGGAACCCGCCAAAGCAACGCCTCAGCCGGTCCCCGCACCGCCCACCACGCCGGTCGTCGAAGGGGCGAAGCCGCTGCCGTGCCCGACGTGCGGGAAGGATCTGACGTACATCGCGCAGTACGATCGCTTGTACTGCTACGCCGAAGGGAAATACGCGCCGAAGGACTACGGCAAGGCGACGGCGGCCATTCCGATTCCGGAGCCGCCCAAGGTCCCGGACGCGCCGAAGGCCGCACCTCCATCCGTCGCGCCGACTCCAGCGCCTTTCGTCGCTCCCGCACCGAGGGCGGAGACGAAGGTCTCGAACCCGTGCCCGACGTGCGGCCGTGAGCTCCGGTACGTCAAGGACTACGATCGCTGGTGGTGCGATTCCGAGAAGAAGTACGCGCCGAAGGACTACGGGAGGAGGAACGCTTGCCCCACCTGCGGGAAAGAGCTCACGTGGATTCCGGAGTACCAGCGGTGGTACTGCTACGCGGAGTTCAAGTACGCCCCGAAGACGATGGCCCCGCCGGCGGCGGGCGCGGCCCAGGTCGCGGTGGCCCGCACGATGCCCGCATCCCCAACAGTCCGAGCGGCGCCGGCCGCGGCTGCGACGGCCGCGACCACAGTCGTCAGCGGGATGACGCGCGCAGAGCATCTCCACGGGAGACCGGGCGCGGGGATCGCTCTCGCGGCGATGGGGTTCTCCCTCCTCATCCTTCAGAATCTGGTCACGGGCATTTTCCCGATCGTCGGGGTCGTTCTGTTCGACCCGACGTCGACAGACGGCATCGCGTTCACGAAGATCCTGATCATGCTCGGGTTCGTCGGGCTCCTCCTCGCGTTGGCGGGGATCGTCGTCGGCCTCCGGTCGGTCCGCAGCCGCTGAGCCCCAACCCTTATCCACGGTCGCCGTTTGGCGGCGATGATGCGCCTTCCGCACCTCGTGACCCAACTTCGCGATGTTCGCCCCGCCAATCCCGAGGAGTACATCTCGACGTGGACGGAGAAGGACGTCCTCGACGGGCGCGTCGTCGACGCCTGGGTGATCATCTTCCGGACGCGGGGCTGCTACTGGGCGCGGAAGTCCGGCTGCTCGATGTGCGGGTACGTCAACGACGTGGCGGTCGAGGTCGCGCCCCACGAGCTCGCGACCCAGCTCGGCAAGGTACTGGCGGTGCACAAGGACCAGCCGTTCGTCAAAGTGTACACGAGCGGGAACTTCTTCGACGACCAGGAGGTCGTCCCCGAAATCCGCCGCCAAATCCTGAAGGAACTCGGGGACCGGTGCGACAAGGTGATGGTCGAGACGCTGTCCCACCTTGTCCGCCGGGAGCCGCTCGAGGAGGGTCTGCGCTACGCGGACAAGTTCGAAATCGCGCTGGGCCTGGAGAGCGCGAACGACATCGTCCTCCGCCACGCGGTGAACAAGTTCTGGGGCCTCCGCGAGCACATTCGGGCGGCTGACCTCGCGCACGAGGTCGGGGCCACCGTGAAGTCGTACCTGCTTCTCAAACCGCCGTTCCTAACCGAGCGGGAGGCGATCGAGGACACCGTCGAAACGGCGCACGCGGTCGATCCGTACTCGGACACGATCTCGATTAACCCGATGAACGTCCAGCGCAACACCGTCGTCGACCACTTGTGGACGCGCGCGGAGTACCGGCCGCCGTGGCTGTGGTCCGTTGCTGAAGTCCTCCGGCGATGTCGCGACGTGAAGGCCCACGTGAAGTCGCATCCGACCGCGGGCGGAATGCGACGCGGGGCCCACAACTGCGGAGCGTGCGACCGGTCGTTCGTCTCCGCCATCGAGGATGTCTCCCTCGGGCTCGGCGACCGGCTCGACGACCTCGCGTGCACCTGCGAGGCGGAATGGCGCGACCTGCTCGAACTGGAGGGCCTCATGCAGACGAGCGCGGACGTCGGCGCCCTCGTCCGCGGGTAAGCCTTTTCCGCCGGGGCACCATGCGGGCTCTCGGGATCCCCGTGCAAAGCTACGCGATCAAGCGCGGCCACTACAAGAACATCGAGGGCGTCCGGCTCAAGGACGTCATGGAGACCACGTTCGGTCCCGTGCAGGACGAGGGTGGAAAGTTCGTCGCCTCATACGGGGCGCTGGAGCGGATCGCCGCGTGGACGGACGGGAAGTCCCTCTTCGTCGACACGTCCGCGAACCCGAAGGTCGACGACGACACCGCGGTTCGGACTCGCCAAGCATGGAACACGTTCCTCGAGCGCGCCACGGGATTCGACGCGAAGCAGCGATCGAAGCGCGCGCAGGACGAAACGAAAAAGGGCGTGCCCGATGTGAAGGTGTAAGCCGGCAGTCTCTAATAGCCGTACAAACGCGTTCCAGTCGACTCAAGTATTGCGGGCGGCGGTGACGGGTCCGGGTGTCCCCATGGGGTCCTCGAACCTCAGACCAATCCGCATCGGGGCCGTGATCGTCGCCGCGGTGGCGGTGATGGCGGGTCTCGTTCTCATTCCATCGAGGGTGTCGGCTGCCACGGTCGTGTGCGGGACCCTCACGAATTCCGCCGTGTGGACTGCCGCGGGGAATCCGTACTTCGTGACGTGCGGCGTCCTGATCGCTCAGGGCGTCACTCTCACGATCGAAGCGGGTGTCACCGTACTCGCTTCGCCCCGCGCCGTGTTCGGCGTGGCCGGTGCGCTGATCGCGGCGGGGACCGCCAACGCCCCCGTCAGATTCGATTCGAACGCAACGTCGCCAGCTCCGGACGATTGGTACGGAATCTCGGTGTGGCCCGCTGCCTACGTGCAACTCCGGGGTCTTGTTCTACAGCACAGCCGCTACGGACTCGAGGCGGTCGGGGTCACAGGACAGGGACTCCTCGTACGGGACTCAGAATTCGCAAACAACTCGGGCTACGGCATCATGGCGGGCGGAGGCGTTGGGACTGCGTACCCCATCCTGCAACACGTCTTCGTCCACGACAACGGGGATGGAATATCCGCGAACGGCACTATGGCGGTCGTGGACTCGACGATCTCGGCGAACCGATTTCGCGGAATCGCCGCTTGGTCCGGCGGCCCCATCTACGTGTCTAACACGTCGGTCACCGACAACGGATACGGCGGCATCTCTCTCGCGGCGGGTGCGCCGCCCGCGCCGTATGTCCGTTCGATCATCACCTGTAGCGAATTCGCGCGAAACACCGTCGGAATCTCGATCGAGGCCGATCCGTCCGGCCCGGGCGCGAACGTCGCCACCATCTATCGAAACAACTTCATCCGGAACACAGTGCAGGCCTCGGACGGGACCGCGGGGAACTTCTGGAGCGACTATACGGGGACGGACTCCGACGGAGACGGGTTCGGGGACGTGCCGTACGCCATCGACGCTGACAGCGTCGACCGGTATCCGTACATCGCGCCGGTGGCGGGGTGTCCGGGCGGAGGACCCCCGGGGCCGGTCGACAGCCCGCCAGGACCCGCGACACCGCTCGATGCGCAACTCACGGGAAACCAACTTCGCGATGTGACGATGACTTGGGATCTTTCACCCGACGATGGCGCGGGTGAGAGGGACGTGGTCGCCTACGAACTGTACGGGTCCTCGACGTTCGATTCCCGAGGGACGGGATACTCGCTCCTCGCGACGCTCCCGCAGGGTACGGCATCGTACAGGGACACAGGTGCCGGGATGCGGGACCCGCTGAACCACTTCTACCGCCTCGTGACGAAGGACGCCACGGGCCACACGGCCGCGAGCGCAGACCAGTTCGCGAAGTACACGCGAACGGTGCCGGCGGGCGAACAGTTGCTTTCCGTGCCGATCGACCTCTCGGATCAGAGCATCGACAACGTGCTCCGCGGCGTTGACTACCAGGTCGCGCGCACCTACGTCAACCCCGCCGGGCAGGGCAAGAACTGGCTCACGCAGGACAAGGGAAAGCCGTGGGGCGACCTCACGACCGCGGACGAGACGATGGCCCTGTGGGTCCTCGTGAACACGGCGTCGGACCTCGTCGTCGCAGGCCTAGTTCGCCACTCGCTCACGGTCCACCTCGACGTCGGTTGGAACTTTGTCGGGTACGCGTCGTTCGTGAGCCGCACCATCGCGGAGGCGTTGGCGGGAGCGAACCATCAAACGGTCGAAGGGTTCGACGCCGCCAACCCGCCGTTCTTCCTGCGCCGGCTCGCGGACACGGATTCGCTTCGGCCCGGCGACGGGCTTTGGATCCACGTGAGCGGGCCTTTCGATTGGAGCTTGACGAATTAGTCGGCGCCTCAGGAAAACCTTAATCCGAAAGTTCGCTGCTTGCCCGCGCCCGTCAGAAGGTGATGGGAGTCCCGCTTCTCACTCGCTGGCGGGAGGGGCATCCCCCGCTCTATGCGAACCAGGCCGTCGGCCAGTTCGGGAGCGGTCTGTCAGCGCCGTTCGTCCCGTACTACGCGACCCGTCTCGGCGCAACGACGGCGGACCTCGGCTGGCTACAGGCGTTCAACAACCTCTTCCCCAACCTCCTGCAGCTCCCATGGGGCCGCCTCAGCGATCGGGTCGGGCGGCGCGTCCCCTTCATCGTGGTCGGCTCCATCGTGTCCGCGTCCCTCTTCCTCCTCATCGCCGCGAGCGCGTCGCCGTGGCAGCTCATCCTCATCGTCATGGTCCAAGCGATCGCGGTCTCGATCGTTGCACCGAACTGGGGCGCGCTCCTCGGAGAGAAGACCGACCGAGGCCGCCGCGGGCGCTTCTTTGGCTCGATGAGCATGGTTGGCGGGGTTGCGAGCCTCGGGGGCACGCTCTTGGCGGCGTTCCTCGTCTTTCGTGCCCCGGAGAACGCGGCGCACTCGTTCCAGCTCCCATTCGTGATCGCGGCGATCGTCGGCATCGCGGCGGGGCTCGTGCTCCTCTTGGTCCGTGAGGGCAAGGCGTTGGCGGCGAACGCGGGGACGACGGAGGCGACCGATCCTGTCCGCGACGGAGAGCGACACCGCGACTTCCTGTTCTTCACGCGGGTGCAGACGTTCTACAACTTCTTCATGTCCTTCAGCTGGCCGCTCATCCCGATCACCGTCGCCGTGGTCCTCCGCGCGAGCAACCTCGACATCGTCATGATCACGGTCGTGACCGCGGTCTCCACGATCGCGCTCCAGACGCAAGTCGGACGCCTGCTGGATCGCGTCGGCCCCGTCACGCTGATCCAAGCGAGTCGCTTCCTGTTCATCCTCGTCCCGCTCGCCTACGGCCTCGCGAACAGCCTGCTGTGGGTGTACATCATCAGTGCCCTGATGGGCGTCCCGTCCGCGATCGTGAACGTCGCGTTCAACGCGTACATCCTCGACGTCGCCCCGCCAAAGAAACATGCGGAATACTTCGGCCTCTTCAACGGGGCGATCGGCCTCGTGACGTTCGCAGGTAGCCTAATCGCCGGGTACGCCGCGAGTTGGCTCGCGGGCCTGTGGGCCGGCAACCTGTGGCTCGCCCTCCTCGCCATCTACCTCGTTTCGTTCGCCGGACGCACCGCGGGCGCGTTCCTCTGCCTCAAGATCCGCGACCCGACCGCGTATCCGGAGTCGGCGAACGAGATGTGGAGGCGGTTCCACCACCACACCGCCAACGGGCGGCCTTGACCGTGGGCTCCCGCCCATTCTTGGCCCGATTCCTGATAATCAGCGAACAACCTTTAGGTCCCAAGCCGGAACTCGTTCGAGCGTGCGGCCCGCGTGGGGACTGGCCGTCCTTGGCTTGATGTTCCTCGCTTCAGGCGT
This sequence comes from Methanobacteriota archaeon, assembly GCA_005878375.1. GTDB lineage: Archaea > Thermoplasmatota > Thermoplasmata > RBG-16-68-12 > EA-27 > EA-27. The sequence goes on from VBMQ01000065.1 coordinate 14,783, forward strand.
TGCCGCCGATCCGGCCGTGACCTCGATCGGTGCACACGAGGGCGAGGCCGTATGGGCGTTCTCGAATCCGAGCAATTACACGTTCGTCAACGCGACGATCACCGGCCCCGGCGTCTCGCTCGCAACGGTCCTTGGTTCCGCGGGCGACACGACCCAGGCGGAGTTCGCCCAAGCGAACGCGACCACGAACATCGACCTCGCGGGGAGCCCGGGGGACGCGATGATCGCGAACACGTCCCAGTCGGGGGTGCCGGCGAACCTCAAGTTCCAACCGACCCCCTCCCAGCTCGAGGACACGTTCCTCCACAAGGGGGGCGGCGGCAACACGAACTTCGGGGCCTCGTCGGACCTGTGGGTCGGATACTGGGGGAACCCGGAGTGGAACCGCGCGCTGATCCGTCTCCCGACGTTCCCCGTTCCCGCGAACGCGACCGTCGTCGACGCGCGCATCGAACTCTACCTCTATGCGACGGCGACGCTCGATTCCGCGTCGATCGCGGTCCACCGCGTCACGACCGGCTGGCTCGAGCTCGGGGCCACGTGGAACGACTACGACGGCAGCAACCCGTGGAACGCCTCGGTCGGTGGCGGGGACTTCGATCCCGCGAGCGTCGACGTGGTCGCCGGGATCACGAACGCGACCGGTTGGTACGCGTGGAACGTGACGTCCCTCGTCCGAGGTTGGTTGGCGGGAACGTACGCGAACGACGGCATGCTGTTCCGGGCGGTCGGCGACGATGCCCGGCTCGGGACCGGCCGAAAGCAGTTCTTCGCGAGCGATGCGCCGAACGCGACCCTCCGGCCCCGGTTCACGATCTTGTACGTGACCGCGGACTCCACCGGCCTCCTCGACTCCCGCTCCCTCGACGCGGGCGGGGCCGCGACCTGGCAGAGGATCCGGTGGAACGCAAACGTCCCCGCAGGCACGTCGATCGAGATCCGCACCCGCACGGGCTCTTCGTCCTCGGTCGACGCTTCGTGGAGCGCTTGGTCGGCCCCCTACGCCTCGAGTGGAAACGTCGTGGGGGTTTCCTCGAGTACGCGGTCCTGCTGAAGACGGCGACCACGACCTCCCCGGTCCTCCACGACGTCTCCGTAGACTACCAGCGATACGCGTCGGAAGGCACCGTGACCACGGAGCCGTTTCTGCCCGCCAAGCTGCAGGGGTGGGGGCGGTTCGACGGGAATTGGAGCGGGGTGCCCGGGACCGGGGCGGTCGCCGCGTATTCCCAGGACGGCGGAGCGTCGTGGAACCCCGTCCAGACGGGGTCCAACCTGAGCGGCGCGACCCTGCAGAACGTTCGGATCCGCCTGACCCTGACCACGGACAACACCACGCACACGCCCCTCCTGGTCCCGTTCTCCCTGGCGTACTCCGTCTCGGTGGCCGGCGGGGGGACGGGTGGGATCGACATCCCCGCGGTGCTCGGCGTCCCGGTGTGGGTCCTCCTCCTTCCCTTCGGTGTGCTGGCGGCGTGGGTTCTCGCCAGGGACCTACGTCGGGTCCAGTTCGACCCCACGGACCTGTTCCTCATCCTGAGGGACGGACGGCTCGTCCGCCGTGTCGGCGGGGAGGAGAGCCCCCTTCAGGACGAACTCGCGGTGTCCGGCATGTTCACTCTCGTCGCGCGATTCGTCAAGGATTCGTTCGGCGGCGGCGAGAATGGCGGGGACCTGAAAAGTTTCCGCGTGGACGAAAAAGAAATCGAGATCGCGAAATGGTCGTACCTCTACCTCGCCTTGATCGGGACGGGCGCGAAACCGCCGGAACTCGAGGAGAACATGGTCCGGTTCCTGAAGAAGCTGGACCATGCCCACGGGACCGACCTCCGCTCCTGGGACGGTCTCTCGAGCACGGCCTCTGTCGTCGACCCGTCAATGCGGCGGTTCCTCGTGAAGGGATACCGGAGGAGACCGTTCCTCCCGCATTCCAAGACCTGATAACGGTCAGGAAAGGCTTATTCCCGGGAACGGGGAGCCCTCTACAATGGGGCACCCTCCCCCCGGCCGGCGTGACCGGGACACGTTGACTCTCAAGCTCTGCCTCGCAGGCGATGCAGGCGTCGGAAAAACGTCCCTCATTCGCCGGTTCGTGACGGACACGTTCGATGAGTCGTACATCTCGACCCTCGGGGCCAAGGTGTCCAGCCGCACGTTCTCGATCGCGGACCCGCGAAAGGCGGGCGCGTCGCTCGCGGTCGGTGCGACGATCTGGGACGTGATGGGAAGCCACGGCTTCCGCGAGATGCTCAAGGACGCGTACTTCTTCAACGCGCAGGGCGTCCTCCTCGTCGCGGACCTGACGCGGTTGGAGACCCTCCGCCACCTCCCGGGCTGGCACGACGTCGTCTCCTCCGTGGCCGGCGACGTGCCGGTGATCGCCCTCGTCAATAAGACGGATTTGGCCAAGCAGGCCAGCATTCCGATCCCGGAGATCGAACGGACACTGGGCCCCTTGGGATGGACGTGGATGCGGACGAGTGCGAAGACGGGGGAGAATGTCGAGCGCGCCTTCGCGATGCTTGCGGAGCGCTACGCATCGTCGCTCGGCGGCGCCGGCAAGCCCATCCCTCCGCCCCCGATCGACTAGGCCCGCCTCATCGTCCGTATCGCGCCGCCTGATCGTCGTCCAGGCCCCACGCTCCGGTCTCGAGGAACGTGTGGTCCACCGCCAAATGCGCGCCGTCCGTCACGAACGTCTCGAATCCGAAATGGAACGGGTCGCGGGTCCGATTCTCGAGCCGCGCGAAGAGGTCGGGCCCCTCCGGCGCGAAGTGGTACGCGTGGCGGGCGAGACATGCCGCCCAGATCGCCGGCTGGCCGTGGCTCGTGTACGGATGGAACGGGTCGGGACGGATCGCATAGTCCAACCCGAGGCGAATCGCGAGGAGCGGGTCCCGCGTCCCCTCAAGGTCGAATCGCACCGCCAATCCGCTGACATTGACCACGAAATAGAACGCCGCGAACGGATTCAGGTCATTCGGGCGGACGAGGGCCACGTCCGCGCCGCGAAACCCCTGGCGATGCAGTTCTTCGGCGATCCCCATCCGGACGAACGAGGGCGCATCGTCCAACCCTCGGAGACGAATCGCGACGTCGACCGCGCGGCGAACGGTGATCCGCGTCGCCGCCAAGACCTCGGCGGATGTGAGTCGCTTGGGCGCTTGCAGGTAGGCGCGCACAAGGGCCAGCCCGACGACCAAAAAACACAAGAGGGCGAGGACGAGCGCCTGATGGTACCGACGCACGCATGTCCAGAGCACAGCCGACATGAAAGGGATGCGCGTACTTCCACGCGAAACTCGCGTGCTACGGACTTCGCCGAAAACAGGAAAGGCCGGGAGCATCGAAGCTCCCGGTCCGGGCCAGCGCCCGAGATTGGCGGTAGAGGATCACCCGAAGAGCGCGCCGAGACCGGCGGCTGCCTCTTCCTCGGAGACCTTCTCCTCTTCCTCCTTCTTCTTCTCGTCCTTCTTCTCCGTGGTCGGGGCCGGGCCTGCGGGCGCCGCGGCGGCGGGCATCGCGACGGCGGTCTTGATGGCCTCGTCGATGTTCACGCCCTCGAGGGCCGCGGTCAGCGCCTTCACGCGCGCGTCGTCGGCCTTCACGCCCGCCGCGATGAGGACCTTCTTGAGGTTCTCCTCGTTCACGGGCTTGCCCGCCGAGTGCAGCAGCATCGCGCTGTACACGTATTCCATGCGTTGTCACCTCCCTTTCCGTTGGTTCATGCGAAGACCGTTCATTTCTTCCCCTCCCCGGTGAGCGCCGCCAACGCGAGGGCCTGCGCGTGCGCTTTCGCGAGCAGGAACTTGGCGGTGTCCTTCGTCGGGAACCCGGACTCCATCGCGAGGCCCAGGGCTTCGCGGTACGCCTTCCCGATCAGGAACGGGACCGTGAACGCGGTCGGGTACTCGATGAAGACGGAGAGGTTCAGGGCGCCGCGGACCGCGTCCGTGACCTGGGCACGGACCTTGACGTCGTCCACCGCCAGGACGTCGGCCCGGTACACCTGCCCCGCCTCGTACGCGCCGCGGAGGTCGAGGCCGACGATGAGCGGGTAAATCTCCAGGCGGGTGAGGACGGAGGCGACCTCGCGCGGGATCCGGTCTCCGCCTTTCACGAGGAGCTTGTCCTTCTTGATCACGACCTTCCCTTTCTCGATCGCGGCGGGGACGCCCGCCTTCTGGAGCTCGCCGACGATCGGGCCGGGCTTGAACGGCGTCTCCCCCGCGCGGACCCAGATCTCCGCGGGTGCGACCTCGCCCCCGCGCGCGGGCGCGCTCGACTTCGTGCCCTCGAGCTCCTTGTACAATCGGAAGGGATTGAGGGCCGTCGTCACAATCGCGGTCTGACCCGCGAGCGTCGCCGCCAAGTCGTTCAAACCCTTCTTGTCCGCCCCCGCGCGCTCGAGGGCGAGGCGGAGGAGCGAGTTCTTCGCGACACGGATTTCCGCCTTTCCCCGGAGCCGGCCGCGCATCGCCTGGAACTGGCGGGCCGGGATTCCCGCTACGCTGACGATACCGACGACGGGGGCGTCTCGGATTCTCGCGGTGAGCATGTCGACCTCCGCGACTTTGGCGGGGGACGCGTGCGCCGTCGCCGCCATCACATCCACCTCACGGCGGGGCCCATCGTCGTCTTCACGAACGCGGATTGGATGTTGAACTTCCCGCGCTCGAGCTTGTTCGTGATCCGCTGGAGGAGGAACTCGAGGTTCGCCGCCAAATCTTCGGTCGACATCGTGCGCGTGCCAATCGGGGCGTGGAACGTACGCTGGTTCTTCGTCCGGACACGGACCGTGTTCCGCATCGAGCGGATCAGGCCGGCCGGGTCCGCAGTTGGCGGGAGCGGACGGGGCATGCGGCCGCGCGGTCCGAGGACTTGCCCGAGCCGCTTCCCGATCACGGGCATGAGCGGCGCCTCCGCGATGAAGAAATCGTACTCCTCCGCGAGCTCGCGCGCCTTCTTCTTGTTCCCCGCCAGATCTTCCATCTGGTCGGGAGTAATCACGAGGTCCGCGAGCGATTGGGCGCGGAACGCGAGGTCGCCGCTCGCGAACACGCACACCTTGATCGGCTTGCCCCGGCCCTTGGGCAGGACGACTTCCTCATCGAGGCGATTCTTCGCGACGCTGAGGTCCACGTCCTTCAGGTTGATTGCGACCTCGACGGTCTCGGGGAACTTCCGCTCCGGGGCGGACTCCACGGCCTTCTTGATCGCGTCGATCGTTTTCGCGTCCGCCATCGGCGGACCACCTCCCGTAGTTATGCGGCGTTGGGACGTCTCCTACAGTGGGAAAGCGACGAGAGGTGCGGGGGTATATGAGCGTTTGTCTCGACGACCTCGGGCGACGCGCCCGTCTTCCCCACGCCTTCGTTCAGCAGGATCCGTACGCGGTGTAGGCGAGCGCGCTCAGTCCGAACAACGCCGCGCTCGCGATGCCGGTGAATTGGCGGGAGCCGGACCCAATCCCGACCGGGAGAACCGCCAGACCGATGAGCAAGAGACCGGAGCCCGCGCAACCCTGCACGAGTTCGAGGATTCCGAAAATCACGAGCGCGAGGGCGACGACCGACCCCGCGAGCGAGACCAGCCGCCAGGCGTCACGAAACGCCACGCGCGTCAGCCCGCGAGAACCTTGTCGTACTTCCCCGCCTTGATCTCCGCGAGCGCGTCCTTCGGCGCCTTGCCCTCGACCCTCACCCCCATCGACACGCAGGTGCCGACGATCTCCATCACGCGCCGCTTGAGGTCCTTCCCCTGGAGCGCGTCCTGCTTGATCCCCGCGATCCTGATCGCCTGCTTGAGGTTGATGCTCCCGATCATCGTCTTGCCTGCCTCACCACTCCCCTTCTCGACGCCGATTTCCTTCAGGATGAGCGCGGACACCGGCGGGGTGCCGACCTCGATCGTGTACTCCTTCGTCTTCGCGTCGATGAGGAGGACGACGGGGACCTTCATCCCCTCGAACGACTTCGTCTTGTCGTTGATGTCCTTGACGACCTTGACGATGTTCACGCCGAGGGGGCCGAGGGCCGGGCCGAGCGGGGCGCCGGGCGTGGCCTTCCCGCCCTCTACGAGGACCTCGAGACGCTCGGGCATGTAGCGCGGTCCAGTGGGGAATCCGATATAAAGGTTTGGCGGGAAGAGACGGAAGGCTTCGATTCGAACCTGCTTCGTTCCTGCTTCCTTTCACGTTCGATTCGAAGAACCGGCGGCGGAAGAGTCCTACTTCTCTTCCTTCTCCTTCTGAATCACGCGCACGTGGTCCCCGCGGACCGTGATCGGAATGGGCACCATCGCCTCGAACAGCTCGACCGTGATCTCCTCTTTCGCCTCGTCGATCTTCTGCACGCGGGCCTTCTCGCCCTTGAACGGCCCCGCCACGAGCTCGACGATGTCCCCCTCCATGATCCCGCTCACGATCGGCTTCGGCGTGAGGAAGTGCTCGATCTCTTGCAGGCTCGTCTCGCCCTTCGCGACGCCGCGCGCCCGGCGGATGCCCCGGACGACCTCGTCGAGCCGGTCCGGGTTCATGCTCTCGACGAACACGTAACCGCGGATCGTGGCGGGGGCGAGGACGCTGAAAATCCCGATGTCCTTCTCCTTGTGCGCTCGTGGCCGATGCTCGTCTTCACCGCCACGACCGCCGACCGCGCCGCCGCCGTGATGTTCCCTTTCGCTTGCACGTCCGGGTCGCTGCTCGAGATCCCGGTCACGACGACATTGACCTTATCCCCGAACCGAGCCCCGCGCGGGCACGTGACCGCGACCGTGAGCTCCCGCGTACCGCCCGCGATGAGGCGAATCTCCTTCTCGTAGATCTTCGTGAACGTGACGTCCCACGCCTTGTCCTCGATCCCGTGGACCTTCACCGTCCACTCGGGGAGCTCGGTCTCCTGCGTCCCGTACAGGAGGTCGACGCGAACGCGAATTGTGTCGTCTTCGTGTCCGGTGTTCGTGATGAGGACCTCGAAATCCTGACTCGTCCCAGCGGTGAGCGTCGTCGCGTCCGCGCCCTTCAGCTCGACCTTCAGACCGAACGTCCCCGGCGGCGCTTTCACGGTCGGGCGCGGGGGCTCGGGCGGCGGCACTTCCTGCTTCTCAATCCCTTCGAGGAAGCTCATGGCGGCTCACTTGAACAGGGTCCCGAGGTACGGTCCCACGTATTGGAAGATGAGGTATATCGTGAACCCGACGAGGCCGATGAGGAGGATGCCGAGCGCGACGATCTGCACGACCTTGCCGTACTCGTCCGCGGTCGGCTTCCGCGCCATCGCGAGGACGCGCCCGTACTTTCCCTTCCCCATCCGCTTCGTGCGTTCCTCGATCCGCTTCTGGATCTCCCAGGACTTCTCGACGAGCTTCGTGGCCATCTTACCGCACCACGTCCACGCCGACCTGGCCGGCCTTCCGGGTCTCGCCCGGCCCAAAGATCTGCTTGCTCTTCACGCCCGTGAGGATGACCATGCACCGCATCTTGTGCTGCAGGGCGGGGTCGATCGCCGCGCCCCAGATGATCCGCGCGTTCGGGGAGATCTTCGACTGCACGAGCTCCGCCGCCTTCTCCGCCTCGCTCACGGTCATGTCGGAGCCGCCCGTCACGTTGATCAGCGCGCCCGTCGCCTGCGAGATGTCGACGTCGATGAGCGGGGAGTTGATCGCCTCTGCGACGGAGTCCTCCGCGCGCGTATCCTCCTCGCCCTCCCCGAGCCCGATCATCGCGACGCCGCCGCCGCGCATGATCGTCTTGATGTCGTTGAAGTCGAGGTTCACGAGGCCGGGCTTCGTGATGACCTCCGTGATGCCCTTGATCCCCCGCATGAGGACGTCGTCCGCGACCTTGAACGCCTGGTTCAGCGCGAGGCGCGGGACGAGCTGGATGAGCTTGTCGTTCGGGATCACGATGACCGTGTCCGCGAAGTTCCGCAGCCGTTCGAGGCCGAACTCCGCGTTCTCCCAGCGGACGACGCCTTCCGCGCGGAAGGGCCACGTGCATATTGCGACGGTGAGCGCGCCGAGTTCCTTCGCAATCTGGGCGATGACGGGCGCGCCGCCGGTGCCGGTTCCCCCGCCAAGACCGCACGTGATGAACACGAGGTCCGCGCCGCTGAGGATTTTGCGCAGCTCCTCTTCCGCCTCCCGCGCGCACTCCTCTCCGACCTGTGGAAGCGCACCGGCGCCGAGGCCGCGCGTGCTCCGCCGCCCGAGGAGAATCTTGTGCGGGGCGCGGATCATGAGCAAGTGTTGCGCGTCCGTGTTCGCGGCGTACAGCTCCGCGCCGACGACGCCGCCCTCGACGAGCCGGTCGATCGTGTTCGTCCCGCCGCCGCCGACGCCGACGATCTTGATGTTCGTGCGCAACCCGGAGAGGATGCGCTCGAGCTCCTGGTCGTCCGCCCCGTACCCGGTCGAGGACGACGGCTCGCGCATCGGCGATTCCTCGGTCGCGCGCGTCAGAACTTCTCGGACGATCGAATCCATGGATGTGCCCCCGCAGCGAGAGCCTACAGGCTACGGTGTTGCTCGCCCGTACGTTCCGAATCCTTAAAAAGGCTTGCCCCCGCGCGACAGCGTGTCACTCGCCGCCGGTTTCTCGGGTCCCCGAAGGGCGGACGGGGGTGTCACTTTTGACGGTGACACGTTTTTATCCCGGGCGGTGGATGGGACGGACGATGCCGATCAACGCGGACCGCATCCGGAAGCTCATGGACCACGGGCTCACGGAGTACCAAGCCCGCGTGTACCTGACCCTCCTCGACCTCGGGACCGCGACGGCCTCGCAAGTCACGCCGCACGCGCGCGTCCCGCGCACGCGGATCTACGCGACGATGTCGCAGCTCCACGAGAAGGGTCTCGTCGAGATCATCCCAGAGACCCCGCTCCGGTACAAGGCGGTCCCGTTCGCGAACTTCGTGGCGAAGAGCGCCGAGGAGCTGCGCGACCGGGCCGGAGGGCTCGAGAAGAACCTTGACGCGATCGCGAAGGAGTTCGCCGTCGTGGGGCAGACGACGCCGGAGGAGCGGGGGCGGTTCGAGGCGATCTACGGGCGCCGGAACGTCCGCGAGCGACTCATCAAGATGTACGAGCAGACGGAGAAGTCGTGGATCGGGATCGGGACGACGCGAAGCCCGGGTCGGGTCATGCGCGGGTTCGGCGACTACATCACCGCCAAAACGGCGAACGGCGTTCGCTTCCGGTACGCATTCCCCGTGACACCGGACAACCTGAAAGACGTCGACCGGCTCGGGAAGTACGCGGAGATCCGGAGCGTGGACTTCTACGTGCCCATGTACATGCACGTCTCCGACGCCCGGGAGTTCATCATGTCCCACCCGATCCCGGACGACGACTCGTTCTATCGCGGGGACGACATTTGCATCTGGACGGACGATCGCGCGCTCGCGGAGGCGGTGTCGAACATCATGGGGCGGGTGTGGGAAGGCGGGAAGGGCGTCGACCTCGGCCCGTGAATCACTTCGCGACGGGGAGCTTCGGCGCGCGACCTCGAGGCGTCCCTGGCAGGTTCAGGGAGAGTTCATCGACATAGCGGAACCGGTTCCGGAGCGTGACTTCGCTGACCCCCGCGACCTTCGCGACCGCCTTCTGGGGGCGCCGTTCGCCGCACGCGAGGGAGGCGAGATAGATCGCGGCCGCGGTCGTCCCAACGGGCGAAAGCGAGAGTGACCCGTCCTGGTCGTCGATCTCCCGCAGGATCCGCATCGCCTGGCGCTGGACCTCCGCCCCGAGCCCGAGCTCGCTGCAGAACCGCGAGACGTAGTCCGCGGGCTTCGACGGCGGGACCTTGAGGCCGAGCGCACGGAGCAGGATACCGTACGACTTCCCGATCTCCTTTTTCCGCACGCCCGTCGCCTGCTGGAGCTCTTCGAGGGTGCGGGGGACTCCGCCCATCCGGCACGACGCGTACACCGCGGCCGCCACGATTCCGGAGATTTTCCGCCCGCGGGAATCCCGCCTGCTCTTTGAGCGCGCGGGGCAGCCCCAGCGCGGACGCGACGCGGTCGAGCGCGATCATCGTGTCCGGCAGGCTCCGTTCGCCGGGCCGGCTGTGGCCGGAGTGCCGCTGGAGCTTCCGCATCCGGAAGTACTTCTCCCGCTCCCGCATCGGGATCGGGTTCCCCTTGCTGTCGCGCGTCGCGATCGGGATGACGGTCGTCAGGCCGATCGTCTGGCTCGTGTACCCGCGGGGCGCGCCTCCGCGCGCGAGCCGGTCGTGCTCCTCGGCGCTGAACGCGCTCCACTCCGGGCCTGGGTCCACGGCCGCCTCACTGATCACGAGGCCGCAGGAATCGCACACGACCTCGCCCCGGGTGTCGTCGCGGACGAGGTGGGCGCTCTGGCACTCGGGGCACGCGACGACTTCATCGATTTCGGGCCTCTTCGAGGTCCGGGCGAGGGGCGATTCGTTCACCTCGGGCACCCGGCCCAGCAACCGCTATAACGGACTTATAATTTATGGTGTTACACTTGGTGACTACACGTATTTCCGGGGCCGAGAACTCGCGTTTCGGTCTCCGGCTACGTGACGACGAACTCGTCGAGGAACTTGCTGAG
>VBMQ01000066.1 GCA_005878375.1 Methanobacteriota archaeon
CGGGATGCGGTCCTGGAGCCGGTCCTCGAACGTCGGCAGCTGCTCGTTCTGGTAGAAGACGCCGATCGGGATCGCGTCCCCCCACTGGAGCGCATACTTCAGCGCCTGGAGCTGCTTCGCCTCCATCTCCTCGAACGAGTGGACGACGGGGTCGACGCCCCGCTCCTCGAGCTTGTACACGCGGGGCACCTTCTTGCCCTCGACGAGGTGGTCCTCGCCCCCGTACCAGTCCTTCGTGTTCAGGTTGTTGTACGTCGGGCACGGCTGGAGGACGTCGATGAACGCGTACCCGCGGTGCTTGACGCCTTTCGCGATCAGCTCGCGCAGGTGCTTGATGTCGAACGAGTAGCCGCGGGCGACGAACGTCGCGCCGGACGCGAGGGCAAGCCAGAGGGGGTTTACGGCCTCGTTGATGTTCGGCGTCGGGAGGGACTTCGGCTTGAGGCCGAGCTTCAACGTCGGGGACGCCTGCCCCTTCGTCAGGCCGTACACGCCGTTGTCGAAGATCATGTAGCACATGTCGAGGTTGCGCCGGCCG
>VBMQ01000081.1:0-552 GCA_005878375.1 Methanobacteriota archaeon
CGCTTGAGTCCCGGTTCCCCGAGATTGGCCGCGCCGCCTTGTTCGCGACCACGGAGGTCCACCGCCCGGCCGATTACGACCGCCTCGTCGCCACCCTGGAGGGCCTCCGGTGAGATTCCGTCAGGCGATCTGGGACGAGCCGCTCCTCTTCGAGAAACCGACGAACGAGCGGGAGGCCCCGACGCCCGGGCTGGTCCCCGCCAAACTCGAACGGACGGAGCTGCGGATCCCGAACCTGCCGGAGTGGGAAGTCGTCCGCCACTTCACCCGCCTCAGCGAGATGACGTTCGGGATCGACTCCGGGTTCTACCCGCTCGGCTCGTGCACGATGAAGTACAACCCGAAAGTGCACGAGGAGTTGGCGGGGCTGCCCCGCGTCCGCCACGCCCATCCGTACCAAGACCCGTCCACGGTCCAAGGGTGTCTGCAAGTCCTGTACGAGGTCGAGGGGATGCTGCGGGCGATTGGCGGGATGGATGCCGTGAGCCTCCAACCGGCGGCCGGCGCGCAGGGCGAGTTCACGGGGCTTCTGCTTGCGCAGGCCTATCATCG
>VBMQ01000081.1:570-6475 GCA_005878375.1 Methanobacteriota archaeon
GCCTCGGCGGGGATGCTCGGCTTCAAGGTCGTCGAGGTCCCGAGCAAGGACGGGCAGGTCGATTTGGCGGCGCTGAAACAGGCCGCGGGGCCGCGGACGCTCGCCCTCATGCTCACGAATCCGAACACGCTCGGGATCTTCGAGGCGCGGGTCCACGAGATCGCGGACATCGTCCACGCGGCGGGCGGCCTCCTGTATTACGACGGGGCGAACTTCAACGCGATCCTCGGGCGGACGAACCCGGGCGCGATGGGGTTCGACATCGTCCACTTCAACTTGCACAAGACGTTCACAACGCCGCATGGCGGCGGAGGTCCGGGCGTGGGCCCCGTCGGCGTCAAGAAGATCCTGGAACCGTTCCTGCCCGTCCCGCGGATTACGTTCGACGGCACACGCTACGGCCTCGATTACGCCCAGCCGAAGTCGATCGGAAAGGTCCGCGCGTGGTACGGGAACTTCGCCCTCATCCTCCGCGCGTACGCTTACATCCTGAGTCAAGGGAGCGACGGCCTCGCGTGGGTCACGGACCGCGCGGTCCTCAACGCCAACTACCTCGCGAAGAGGTTGCGAGCCCAACTCGACCTCCCCTATCCCGGCCTCCGGAAGCACGAATTCGTCCTGAGCGGGGGGAAACTGAAGGACCGGGGGCTCCGGACGATGGACCTCGCGAAGCGGCTCATGGACCACGGGTTCCACCCGCCGACGGTCTATTTCCCGCCGCTGATCGAAGAGGCGCTGATGGTCGAACCGACGGAGACGGAGTCGAAGGAAACGCTCGACGCGTTCGCCGACACCGTGGCGGCAATCCTGAAGGAAGACCCCGAGATCGTCCGCACGGCGCCGCACAACACCACCGCCAAACGGGTGGACGAGGTGCTGGCGGCACGGGAGCCGATCCTCAGTTGGCGGATGTGGCGGAAGAAGAAGGGCGTCTAGCGCTACAAATCGTCCAATCGGCTCGCGCTCTTCTCTTCCGTCTTGTCCAGATCCGCCATCAAGGCCGCGTGGAAGCCTGGCGCGTAGAACACAAGGGGAAGGAAATCCCGTGCGTGGAGGTTCCTCCCGAACGACAATCCGAACTCCTTCCGGAGCCCGTCGCGTGCTTCTTCCGTGCTCAAGGCCTGGGCGGCCGCCTGCAGTTCGTCCCGGTCGAACCAGACTCCACGGCAACTCGGGCAGACGTCGAGGGTAAACCCGGAAACGGGACGCGGGGCCGTCGGCTTCCCACAGCGAGGACAGGTCATGCGGGAAGGGCCGCCCGCATAGTCGACGATCATCTTCTCGATCGCGTGGTCGCGGTACAGTTTGCCGATTTCTCCGTGGTCGAACCAAGAGCCGCCGCATTTCGGGCAAATCTGGACCGCAAAATGGCCGAATCGGCCCCTGTGGACCTCGGGATCGGTCGTTGACCCATCGCGGGGGCAAACGATCGGACCGGGCATCGCGAAGCGAACTCGTGGCATCGGAAAAGAGTTTCGCCCGATTGCCAAGGGTCACCCGTTGGCGTACCTGGATTCGTCGAGCGTCCCCAGCAAGATGTATGCCCAGTCCAGCTTCCGCTTCTTCGTCTCCCGGTCGGCGTCCTTCGGGCTCGGGTTCTCGAAGTCGAAACCGACAAGGAGGAGGCTCGTCGCGCCGAGGTGGTCCGCGAGGAATCCGGCGCGGTCGCCGTCCGTGAAGCCCCCAAAGTTGTAGACGCGCCCGAATGGGCGGGACTGCGTGGTTCCGATCACGCGACCCCGGAACTGGGGCGCCCACCGTTCGACCGCCGCGACGTTGTCCCCGTGGGCGTGGACGACGACGATGGCTCCCTCCGCGTTCGCCGCCACCTGCTCTTCGACGTCCCCGTCGAGGTCCGTGACGATTACGTCCGGACGGATGCCCGCGTTCCGGAGCACGGACGTCGCCTCGTCCGCGGCGACGAGCGGGTGTTCCACCACCGCCAATTCCGCCGCCAGGGACGGCGCGTTCCCGGCGATCGTTACATCCTTGCCGGCGAACAGCGGCCGCAAGGAATCCGGTTCGACCCGGGTGCCCGCCAACGACGCGTCGAGGATGCGCGCGGACCGCTCGTCCTCCTCGCGCGAGTACCCGAAGTCCTTCAAGATTTGGCGGTAGTAGACGTCCCAGTCCTCGAAGTCCATGGGCCCACGGTCAATGCCGCCAGCTGTCGGCGGGAAGCTCCTCGGCGCGCGGCCGGTACGAGAGGCCCGCCGTGATCAGGATGAGGACCGCGAGCGCGATCGTGACGAGGATGAACGTGACCGTCCCCGACGGCTCGGACCCGAAGAGGACCTCGAGGGACTTGATCCCCGCCAAGAAGAGGAGGCCCATCGCGAGGAAGGAGCCGGACACGATGAGGACGTGCCGGGGCACGCGCCCCTTCTTGACGAACGCGTCGGCGACGCGGCCCGCCTCGAGCGTGAGGAACCCGAAGAGGAACCACACCACGGAGCCGCCGACGAACGCGAGGGACCGGCGCACGTAATCCGTCTGGAGGCTCGCCTGCTGAAACCCGAAGAACAGTCCGACGAGGAACGGGATGAAGGCGAGGACTGCGAAGAAGACGGTGAGGTTCCCGCTCGCCGGGGCGGATCGAATCCGCTCGTACGACTCCACGATGCGGCCCAGCACCTCCCGAGGGCGGAACGTGAACGCGGACCAGATGATGTACAACCCGATGAGCCCCGCGATCGCGGGCACGGCCGCCCCGGGGCTGATGAATTGGAGGAGCGCGAACAGGATGAGGGAGAGGCCGAACGGGACGACGAACTTGCGCCGGATCTTCGGGTCCTTCCACGCCTTCGCGAGCATGAACCACGTGGACTCGAGCGCGGGGTTCTGTCGGACGAACACACGCCGCACGTGATCGACGCGGATCCGGGAGGCGATCATCGGGAAGATCGACTCGTCCTCCGCCCCGTCGCTCACGAGGTAGGCGCGGGCGGGCTTGACCTCGTCGAGGACGTCCTCGAGCTGTTGCGTGAGGATCTGGTCCGACACCGTCCCGACGCGGACGTCGCCGACGATCGCGGCGACCTCGGCGGGCTGGCCGGACTTCTGGAGCTCGTCGTAGATCGAGATCGCGGTGAGGAGGGCGTTGAGGTCCGCGTCCTCCGGGTCCGCGAGGCCCAACTTCATCGCGGCCGCGAGACAGTCGTCGCGCCCGACGAGGGGGCCCCGGATGCCCGTCTTGACCCCCAAATCGTTGTCCCGGTCCACGCACAGGACGAGGGTCTTCATGTGTGGCGAAACATACTCGATGCACCGTATTTGAGGCTATTGACGTTCGTCACGCGACGGCGAACGACGACCGAAGGTTCATTTGGGGGAAGGTCAGACGTTCCTGACCATGGCCTCCGGGACTGCGGATCTTCGACCGCGATGCCCCGACTGTGGGGCCGCCCATGCACCAGGCGCGGTGACGTGTCCGCTTTGCGGGGTGGCGTTGCCGACGGCGTCCGTCGGCGCCCTTGTGCACGAGTTGGACGCGTTGAAGGCCGCCGCGACCGGAGAGTTGCGCATGCAGGTCCTCGGTCGGTCGGCGGCGCGTGTTGAAAAGACGGTCACGGAGATGGCGCAAGGATCGGGGCGACGTCCTCACGGACGAAAGGCCGCCGCGCCCGCTCTTGTCCTCGCGGGGCTCTGCTGTGCGACCGGCCTGATCCTCCTTCCCGCGCTCTTCTTGATCGGGTCCGTCACGCTGCTCGCCGGCCTTTCTCTTCTCGCGGCGGGGGCGTTCCTTCGCTACGCGCAGCCGCGTCCGGTCCCTCAAAAGTAGCCGAGCCCTTCTTCGATTCGCCCCAGTTCAATGGGAGTCGTCCGATCTCCGACGACCGCGCCCTTCGTGTTGGCGACGAGGCACGCGCCGACCTGGGCCGTCCCGTAATTGGCGGTCGTGATCATCGCCGGGACCTTCAGGACGTCCTTCACGACCGCGAGCTCCGCCTCGGACGCGTGGGGATGGGCGAGCATCCCCTTGTTCGTCGCGACGCCGGCGCTCCCGATCGTCCGCATCCCCGCCACGGTTCCCCGCACCGTCTCCACGCCGAGGGCGTCGCCGATCAAGCGCACGGTCCGGTCGTCGTATCCGGGGTTCACGAGCGCGCCGCGATCGTTGCACAGGATGTTGTTCCCCGCCGCGTTCAGGCGGTGGGGCAGGACGAGGACCGCGAGCCCCTTGAGCGGCTCGAGTTCGCGCGGCCCCGCGAAGCCCGTGACAACCGCGCCCCGGGAATTCATCGCGAGGAGGGCGCCGACGACGTTCGCCCCGCCAACGGTCGTCGCCGCCACCCGCACGTCGAGCGCATCCCCGATCACTTTCGCGGCCTTGGGCGCGACGTCCGCAACGACGATTGCCAAGTCCTCATTCGCGGTCGCGTACACGCCGAGGTACGGATTGCCCGCGATGTCGAGCTTTCGTAGCAGCCACTCACTCCTCTGGGAGGGAGACCTCCACGAGCTCGTCTTCGAACTTGATCACGCGGACACGGATCCGGTGGGGCGGCTGCTCGATCCCGCGCCGCCAGAGCTGCTCGTTGATCTGCGGGTCGATCCAAACGTCCTCCGTCTTCGCCTTCATGTGGCGGACGACGTGCTCCCGGATCGCCTTGATCGCGCGCGGCGCGCGCTGCGTCCGCGGCACGGTCCGCACGACCCGCAACGGGATGGTCAGGATGCGCTCCTCTTCCTCCGCCATCGGTTCACATCTTCAGCTTGTTCTTCCGCCACGTCCGTTTCTTCGGTTGGCGGGTGAAACGTCGGCGCGTGCGCTGCATGACCCAGGCGGGCACCCGCCGGTTCTGCTTGACCTTGTGGAGGAGCCGGATCTTCTTCGCCGCCGGCTTGTTCCGCGCCATCGTCACCGCCTCTCGATCTTGATTTCGCGCTTCTTCGGCACCACGCGCCGCAAGATCTCCTGGAGCGTGCGGTCGTCGATCGCCTGCTGCACGCGGCCCGCCTGCGCGAGGGCGATGAGCTGGTCCTCGACGGACGCTGCGACCTCCGGGTACGCGAGTTCGATCCGCCCGAGCCGCTCGCGCGCCTCCGGGGTCAGGATCTGTCGGAGGATTGATTGACGCTGGGCCTCGACCTGCCGGGCCTGCGCGTCCTGGACGACGCGGGACTGCGCCTCCTGCTGGATCTCCATCATTCGGCGGCGCCGAATCTCCTCGAGTTCGTCGTCCTCTTGCGCCATCATTTCGGCCTCGCGTATTTCGTGAGCTCCGGGTTCTTCGCCGCCAATTCGATCAGGATCTGGTGGGCGAGGTCGTCGAGCATCTTCCGGCCCGCCGGGGTGACGCGCCGGCCCTTTGCCTCCGCCTTCGCGACGAGGCCGAGGGTCTCGAGCTGCTGCAGGCACTCGCGGATGATCGAGCGGCTCCCGCTGCGCGGGTGGTACGGCGCGGACCCGTCGTCCCGTTTCCCGCCAAACTCCGAGGCCATCCGTGAGGTCCCGATCGGCCCGAGGTCGTACGCCTTCCTAAGGACCGCCGCCAGGCGGCGGAACCACCAGTCGGGTTGACGGGGTGCGTTCTCCGTGTGAACGCCGGTGCGCGCGTACGTCGCCCACGCAGGGGGCGCGATTTTCCCGCCGGCTTTCAGGACCCCGGCCGCGCGCTCGATGAGCAGGTCCGGAGGCACGTCGAATGCTGTCGTCATAGGGAGCGTTCCCGAAGTTTGAGAGTCTTAAAAGGCTTGCGCTATAAGTAGGTATGGCCGGGCCCTCCATGGGGACGGCCGCAAAGGTTCTTGGCGGCGCTTTCCATCGCTCGGCACGAGGTTCTGGCGGTGAAGATCGTCGTGGGCGTCACCGGGGCGTCGGGCGCGCAGTACGCCTATTCCCTCCTCAAGAACCTCCGAGAGCACGACGTCGACCTCGTCATCAGCGAGGACGCGAAGAAGG
>VBMQ01000002.1:0-10172 GCA_005878375.1 Methanobacteriota archaeon
GCTCCGCGGCCGTCGTCTTCCCGCTCCCCGGCGGGCCGCCAATCGCGACGATCATCCCGCCCCGCCCTGCGCCGCGAGGGCGGCGAGCCGCTTCCGGAAGGAGAAGAGCTTGAGGAGACGCGCGACGACTTGGCCAATCGGGATCGCGAGGACGATGTAGAGGAGGAGCCAGGCTTGGAACCAGCCATAGATGGCGAGGAAGTTTGCTTGCGACGCCCAAGGGACGGCGAAATACAGGTGGCCCCGGCCGACCACGTCCGTGTACACGAACTTGTACAGCCAAGCGTACACGACGCTGAAGGGGAGCAGTGTGAAGGCGAGAGGCTTCCATTGCGCGGACAGCATGACCGTCGAGGTCTCCTGTCGCATCTCATTCTGCACCTTCCGCAGCCGCTCGACCTTCTTCGCCTGCCCCTTTCGCAGGGAATCCATCAACGCCTTCTGTAAGGCCCGCTGCTGCTTGTTAATCCGGGCCATACGGACCCAGTCCGTAAAGAAGTGCCGAGAGACCGAGCTGATGATCGTGGTGAGTGAGCCCGCGAGGAGGAAGGTCAAGGCGGGGTAGGAGCCGCNNNCGCCCGCCGCGTCGCCGAGGGCGTTGCGCAACGAGGGGTCGAACAGCACGAAGATCGAGAGGAACGCCATGATGATCATGAGGTTCCGCGTGATGCTGGGCATCGGGGGCGGAGGACGTCGAGCCGGGGCATCTGAAGGGGTTTCCTCGGGCGTCTCGTCGGCCATCTCGTCTCGATAACGGATGGCGAGTAAAAGGGTTTGGTCGGAAGGACCGCGCGGTGCGATGGCGATGGCCATTCACGAAGGGTCCCAGGACGGCTTCGCGACGCCTACGCCCGGTCCACGAGAAGCGACGGTCAGTCGGGCGGCAGCCTTAAGACCCCTCAAGACAGTCCCGTTTCTGGACAGGGGAGCGGGGTTGCCCACTGCCCAAGCGGCCTTCGAGGGGAGCGCCGCCGGGGGCGCGATGACACAAGTGCCCGGCATTTCTCTTTTTACAGTCATGGGCTAGCTCGCCGTCGGGCCCGTACCCTCAAGCGCCTCCGAGAGCTTCGCTTGGAGCTGCTCGTACCGCTCGCCGAGCGACTTCTCCTGCTTCTTGATCGTGTTCACGCGAATTTCGAGCGTCTCCTTCTGCTCCTCGAGCTCCTTCTGCAGAGACGGGCGGTCCTCGACGCGGACGAGGAGCGCACCCGTGCTCCGGTACACGGGAGTGTCGGCTGTGACCTTTTCAAGCTCTTGGAGCGTGCTCGTGAGCTCGCGCAACTTCGCCTCGAGCTGAAGCCGCTGGGTCGCAAGGACCTGGAGCTGCTGCTGAAGTTGCTGGAACTGGGCGAGCTGGTTCTGGACCTGCGGCGGCAGCTCCTTCACGCCTTCACCGCCGCTTGGACATCGAGAGCCACTTGAGTCCATCGAAGGTACGAATTCAAAGCCGCACGCAGGGCGGACGTGTCGTCCGCCTCGACAACAATCTCGGCGACCTCGCCGGTCCCTCGGACGATCACGCGGGAACGCGGGATGTCCCGCCCCGCCTCGGGTGCGAGGGACGTCCGCAAGACCGCCGCCTGCGGGCCCCGGAAGGTCACGAGCGCGCGCATCGTCATCGCGCCTTCACGACTTTCTTGACGTTCGGCCGTTCCTTGAAGAAGATCTTGGACCCGCATCGCTCGCACTGAATCCCGACCGTGTTGATATTCGTCCGGATCGGCTCCTTGCAGACGCCGCACTTGTACATCAGGCGGCCTCCTCCGGCTTCGCCTCAACCTCCGCAGGAGGGACCTCGCCGCGGACCGCGGTCGTGACGACGGGCTTGTACGCCCCACCGGCGAACACGAGGCCGCAGTGGCGGCAGGCCCAGACCCCGGTGGATTGGCGCTTCACCGCGTACGCAAGGCACCGCGGGCACTGATGGCGCCGTCGCTGTTCCCCTTCGACTTCCTGGATTCGGCGGCGAATGCGAACGCCGTACCGAGCGGCGAACCGGCCGACGGACTTCACCTTGCGGGTGCGGCGGCTCATGCTTGGATGGTCCTCCGAAGCTCGTTCCCCAACCGGCGTGCGGTCGAGATCACGTAGCGGACCTCGTCGTACGAAAAGCTTCCACTTAAGCCTTTCTGCATCGCGCGGACGTCCCCGTTCTCATCGATGGCGACGGTCAGACGCGCGTCGGCAATTCGCTCTTCGTCGAGGGCGGCGTCGAACACGATCGTGTTCCGAATCTTGGCGGCGGTGATCGACACGGGCCAGTGGTCCACGGGGAGCGGCTTGTCCGCCCCGCCGGTCATCCTTCCCGGCATCTTCGCGCAGCTCAGCGCCGCCAACGTGCCGTACGAAGCCGCGTCGAACAAGTTCCCGTCGTAGTCGAGCGCATGGATGTCGATGAACACGACCCACACCTTCTCCCCGGGCGTGATCACGAGCTTCTCCATGTCCACGGTCTTTGTCTCGCGGATTCCTCGGTCGACGACGCGCGCGAGCTCAATCGCAGTTGGGCTCGGCGGACCGGACTCGAACGTGGGCGACGCGAGCGGGACGAGCTCGCAGCTCGTGGTCAGGACGCCGCTCCTCGGCGTGTCGGGATACGGCTCGCCCGTGCTGATCTTGACCCCGACGAGGACGTCCGTGTTGCCGAGGTTCACGCGGGCCGAGCCTTCGGCGGTGCCGATGTAGTTCTTCCGAATTTTCAACGGCCGAATCTCTTCCGGGACGCGCCCGTCCGCCCTCTTCCCGGATGCGACGAGCTTGACGATGTGCTCCCGCATGAGCTCGGAAATGACCTCGGCGCTCACGCGCTCACCTCCGCGGGCGCGCGCGGCTCATCGAACGCCACGGTGGAGTACCGCCGGCGGAGCGCCTCCTTCTGCATCTCGTAAATCCGCTTGGTGGCGTCGATCGAGAGCTTCATCGCTTGGTCGAACTCGTCTTCGGTGAGGTGGCCGTCCATCTGCAAGAGGACGATCTCCCCAGTCCGCGGCACGATCGTCCGCGTCGCCGAAGTTGTCCTCCTCCTTGTTCAGGTCGAGGGCCACCTTGCCCGCGATCTTCCCGGAAGCACACGCGGTCACGAGGTCGCGCATCGGGATCCCCGCGTCGGCCAACGCCACGGCGGCCGCGGTGATCCCCGCGCATCGCGTCCCGGCGTCCGCTTGGAGCACCTCGATGAAGACGTCCACGCTCGTGCGGGGGAACTGCTCGGTGAAGACGACGGCCGAGAACGCCTCGCTCGTGACCTTACTGATCTCGACGGAGCGCCGGTCCGGCCCGGGTCTCTTCCGGTCGGAGACGGAGAAGGGCGCCATGTTGTATCGGCACTGGACAAGCGCGCGCGCCGGATCCTGCAGGTGGCGGGGGTGCGCCTCCCGCGGACCGTAGACCGCCGCCAACACGCGATTGCCGCCCCACTCGACGTGGGCCGACCCGTCCGCGCGCCGCAGCACGCCCGCTTCGATCTTGATCGGGCGGAGCTCGTCGAGGGCTCGCCCGTCGAGACGCCGTTCGTTCGCGTCCAAGAGCTGGATTTCCTTCTCCACAGGCTCGACGTCTACCATGATCATCCCTCCTTCCGGCCGTAGGCGCCGGCAAGGTAGTCTTCCACGGCATCTGTGAGGCCCGCCGCCTGGGCATTCTCATCAATCATGTGGACCGCGCGGACCGCGTGGATGACGTCCTTCGGGTCCCCGTCGACCCAGATCCGGCCGTTCTGCCCAACGAACGCCTGCGTCTTCGTGTACGACTTGATCATTGAAATCATGCTCCCCGACTTCCCGATCACCCGCGGCACCTTGCTGTAGCTGATCTCGACGATCTGCCCGCCCGTCAGGCGCCGGAGACCCTGGTCCCGCATCGTAATCTGGACGCGCTTCGTCTCGTCGACGGAGATCACCCGCGCGAGTAGCGAATCGCCAACATCCATGAAATGGGACGTCTCGCCGAACTCCACCCGCCAAGGCGACTCCGTCGCGTGGAGCGGCGCGGGATACGGGGAGTTGATGTCCACGAGCCAATGGCTCGGCCCGAGGTCCACGACCTGGCCCACGACGTCGTCGTCCGCGCGCGGGATGTACCGTCCCGTGAGCGGGATCACGTCCACGTACCCGCCGTGTTCGGATCGAATTCCCAAGAGGGAGGCGAACACCTTGCCGCCCTCGACGTACGTTCCCTCCCCCGGCTTCAGGCCGTGGGTCTCGATCACATCGCCCGGAATGACCAACTCTCGTCGTGCCGCAGAACTATCCATCGAATCATCTCTTTCACGCGCGTAACCGTCGAAAGTGAGGACCCTACTTGAGGGTTTGGGTCCGAGCCCTCAGATGCGCTGGTCCGCCTTCAGGATCTTCGTCTCGACGTTGCCCTTTGTCTTCGCGTTCAGCCGCTCCAAGAAGTCCGTCTGCATCCCCGCGGGCATTTCCACGACCCCCACCCACGCGCCCGTCCCGAGCCATTCTTCCTTCACGACGGTCCCGAACGCGCGGATGTCCCCGTGGCATTTCGCCGCGTCCTCCGCGGACAGCTTCACGGCGATGCGCGCCTTCTCGAACCGGATCGGGAGGAGGGGGCGGAGCGCGTCCAGGATGTCCTTCACCTGCTCCTCGATCCCCTTGAACGGGTCGACGTGGACCTTCGCCTCCTCCATCGCGATCTCGATGCGCGCCGGCGGGTGCGGGGCCCCCGTCTGCGGGTTGATCGCGTTGGCGGCGATGTACTGCACGATCTGGCGGCGCTTCTGCTCCTGCATCTGGCGGCGCTGCTCGGTCGTGAGCTGGATCTCGCCCTTCTGAATCAGCACCTTCGCGACCGCGACGGGGTCGTCCGTCTCAAAGAACTCCTTCATCTTCTCCGCGGACGCCTTCGAGCCCTTGTGTGCGTCCCGGAACACCTCGTCGATCGCGAGGTTCGAAAGGACGTCGACCTCCTTTCCGTCCCGAATCTTCTGCACGGCGTCGGGCTTGACAAGAACCTCGAAGCGCTCGCCCGCCTTCTCGATGCGGGCAATCACGTACTGCTTGAACAGATCGTCCGTGCGTTCCGTGCGGAGCTCCTTCGCCATGCTCCCGCCTACGAGGCCCCGGGCAACCTCCGCATGTACCCGATGACCTCCTCCTCTGTCAACCGCCGGAACTTCTGTCCTTCGGACACGAGCCCGACCTCAATCGCCTTCGCGTCGAGCTTCTCCTCGCTCGACTTCTGGAGCGCCTCAAGCCCCAGGAGGACCGCGTCGTCCTGGGCCATCCCGTCCTGGTAACGCTCCTCGAACATCTCCATGACCGTGTTCCGGCCGGCGCCGATGCTGCCCGCCTTGTAGGAGACGAGAGCGCCGCTCGGGTCCGTCTCGAACAGGTGGACGCCCGCGTCGTCGACCCCGCCCACGAGGAGGGCGGTCCCGAACGGCCGCACCCCGCCGTACTGCGTGTAGTTCTGCTTGAAGTCGCAAATCCGCTTCACGAGCAGGTCGACGCCCATCCGCTCGGCGTACGTGACCTTGTTGATCTGAGCAACGAGGCGCGCGTAGTCCACGAGCACCCGCGCGTCCGCGACGAGCCCGGAGGTCGCGCATCCGATGTGCTCGTCGATCTGGAAGATCTTCTCGATCGAGGACGTCTCGACGAGCCGGCTCCCGATCTTCTTGTCCGCCATGAGCACGATCCCGTTCTTGAATTTCAGTCCCGCGGTCGTGTTCCCGCGCGTCACGGCGACCCGCGCGTACTCGACCTGGAAGAGCCGCCCATCGGGGGAAAAGACCGTGATGGCGCGGTCGTACGCCATTTGACCCGGTTGCATTGAAGCCGCCTCCCGCCGCTAAGTGGGGGGTCGCTTATAAAGTTACTTGACTCGGTCGCGCGTTGGCGATTTTGGCGGGAGAAATTTCGCGCGCGCCTTCCGAATCGTCCCGCTCGTCCCCGTTGTGCGGAGCCGCGCGTCGCCGATGCGGAGCGCATTGAGGAGCTCGATCGTCGCGTCCTTCGACGTGTGAGCGCAGCGGACGAGTCCTCGTCCTCCGTCATAGTCCACGAGCCACGGACGGTCGGAACCCGGTGCGGACTTCAGCGCGGCAAGGAGGCGGGCCTTCTCGACAGGCGGCGTGACGACGAACGCGACGTACCGGTTCCGCCCGACCTTGTCGCGCACGACCATCGCCGTGGCATCCGCTCTCCCTCTAATAGCGTTGCGCGCGCGGGAGACGATCGCGGCCGCAGAGGCTCAGCGTACCTCGGCGACGTCCTGGGCGATCGGGGCGTGGTTGAATTCCTTCCCGAGGGTGGACTTGCTCTTCACGCCCGTGATGCAGAGGAGCACGTGGACGGATCGCTCGAGCTCAGGTTCGACGGAACATCCCCAGATGATCCGCGCCGTCGGGTTCACCTTCGTCCCGATGATCTCCGCGGCCTTCTGCGCCTCGCTGATCGTGAGGTCGGGCCCGCCGACGACGCGGACGAGGACCCCGCGCGCATGGGTGAGGTCGACTTCGCCGAGGAGCGGCGGTCGCTCTCGCCAAGGCCGATCATCGCGACCCCGCCGCCCTTCATGATCGTCATGAGGTCTGCGTAGTCGAGGTTCACGAGTCCGGGCTTCGTGATGATCTCCGTCATCCCCTTGATCGACTGCATGAGGATCTCGTCCGCGACCTTGAACGCCGCGTCGATGGGCAGCCGGGGGACGAGTTCGAGGAGCCGGTCGTTGTAGATCACGATCGTCGTGTCGCAGAAGTGCCGGAGGCGGTCGAGGCCGGCCTCGGCATTCTCCATCCGGATGCGGCCCTCCGCCTTGAACGGCATCGTGACGACGCCCATGACGAGGGACTGCACCTCCTTCCCGAGCTTCGCGACGTACTGCGCGGCGCCCGTGCCGGTGCCGCCGCCCATGCCCGCGGTGATGAACACGATGTGAGCGCCTTGGAGGAAGCTCCGGATCTCCTCCTCGCTCTCCTTCGCGGCCTGCTCGCCGACCTCGGGCAATGCACCCGCGCCGAGGCCCTTCGTGAGCCGCTTCCCGATGAGGATCTTCTTGGGGGCGTGGACCGCAAGCAGGTGCTTCGCGTCCGTGTTGACCGCGCACAACTGCGCGCCCTGGACGCCGGCCTCGCTGCAGCGGTTGATCGTGTTCGACCCGCCGCCGCCGCACCCGACGATCTTGATGCTCACGTTGAGCGAGTCGACGATCTTTTGGATTTCATCGTCGTCCCCGGACTCCACGTGTGGCCGCTGGGGGGCGGCCTCCTCCTTCGCCTTCGCTTCCTCGTGACGCGCCAACGCTTCGCTTACAATGGATTTCATTCGGTAATCCCATCCCGAAAGGTCCTGACGGCCGGGCGCATCGTGCTCGGGCTATTTAAAAGTAGTCATACATCCGTCGGACAGGAGGCGAGAAACGTCCGCCGCGGTTCCGACATCACGGGGGGAGCACGTCGTGCCACGGTCCCGCCGCGACGAGGCCGTATCCGTAGTGCGGGTCGTGGGGCCCGGCCTGCTGTCCCGGCTCACGCTCCGCGCTCTGCATGAGCGCGGTCTTCAACGCCGTGAGTTTCGCGGGATTCCACTCGTAGGAAGGATGACCCTGCAAGAGGAGCGCGACGATCCCGGACACGAACGCGGCGGCGGGGCTCGTCCCGCTCACGTACGCGTAGCGGCCTTGGTTCAAGGGCGTCGCAATCTCCACGCCGGGGGCGACGACCTCCGGCTTCTTGTTCGGGTCCGTGCGCGCCACCGGAGGGAAACCCCAGTTCGCGCCGCCGATCGAGGAAAACGGCGCAATCACGCCTTCGCGGTCCACGGCCCCGACCGCGATCACGGAGGGCTCCGAGGCGGGGCTCTCGACGTCCCCGTCATCGTTCTGCCCGTCGTTCCCCGCCGCCGCCACGACGTACACCCCGTTGCTCGTGGCGTTGTCGACCGCGCTCGTCGTCGCGCTCCCGAGGAAGGGATGGTTCGTGCCGCCGAGGGAGAGGGAGATGACGTTCGCCCCGTCGTTCCGGAGGTCGCCGTCTGCGTTTGGGTCGAGGCAGAACCGAATCGCGTTCGCGATCGCGCTGTCCGACCCGGTCCCGCTCGAGCTGATCGCTTTGGCGGCGATGAGGTCCGCGTTCGGAGCGACCCCGGGGAGGATGCCATGGGCGAAGATGATCCCGGTCATCGCGGTGCCGTGCCCTTCGTCGTCGTACGGTGCGGACTGCCGGTTCACGAAGTCCTTCCACGCGGCGAGGTGAAGGCCCGCCAACTCCGGGTGCGTGAGGTCCACGCCCGTGTCGACAACGCACACGCGAACGCCGGTCCCGTCGAGGCCGCGGCCACGGAGGTCCGGCACATGCATCGCGTTGAGCGCCCACACGGACGGTTCGATCTGCGAGAAGGGGCCCGTCTTCGTGACGAACCAGAACGCCGTGAGAGCAGCGAGGATGAGGACGACGGTGACGAGGATGACGACGACGGCACGCCACGGGTTCGCCCGAGGGGGCGCCGGCGGGAAATCGGTCGGGCCCGGCGGGGAGACGCCCACACGCGGGCCAAACCGGGACCGAAGAAAAACGTTGGCCCGCCCGAATCACGGGGCGCGCTTCTTCCTGAGGCCTTGGCTTCCCCAACGGCTGATGAAGATGATCAAGAGGATCATGACGACCGTGACGACGAGCGCGGTCACGAGAAACGCCGCCCAACCGCCCCAATTGCCCTGCATGTTCTGCGCGGTTAGGCTGATTCCCGCCACGGCAAACCCGCCGAGCACGACCTGGCTCCACAGGAGGCCGATCACGAACCCGAAAGCGGCCCCGAGCGAGGACGCGACGGTCTTCCGGACCTCGGCCACTGAGACTTTCTTCTCCTCCTCCGCCATGGTATTCCCACCTCGATGCACGGGATGCCGCCTGCGCCTTAAGATCCCTTCCGTCGTCACGCCGCTTCGGTGCGCACGACGACGCCCTTGTCCGTGATGTCCATCGGGTACACCATCTCCTCGTGGGAGCTGCCCTTGAACTTCTCGATCGACACGAACCGCCGGATCCCCGAGTCGTCCCGGATCCGGTGGAGCCGCACCTCGCCCCGCGCGAGGAACGATTCCGGCGGGACCTCGTCCTCGCCCGAGGTCTCCACCGCCAGGAGCGCGGTGACCTTCTCCTCCGTGAGGAACCGCATGAACGATTGGGTCGCCACGTCCTCTTCGAACTCGCGCATGCAGAAGTACCGGAGGCCGGTCATCGAGTCCATCGCGATCCGATTGTACTCATGGCGCCGGAAGAGGGTCTTCAGGAGCGGCTGGAGGGAGTGGACCGTGACCTCGTGGCTCTCGACCTCGGGGGTCTTCCGCATCGTGTCCGAGAGGTCCCGCATCTTCACGGGCTCCATCTCATCGCTGATCTCGATGACGGGCGTCGGCTCGAAGCGGCGGATGTCCGAGTTCGCGTCGAGGATCTCGATGTCGCCGACGTCCCAGCGAAAAGAGCGCATGTTGTCGATGAGCTCATTCGGAGGCTCGTCGAGCGCGATGAACAGCACGCGTTCCCCGCCCGCGAGGCCCTCGAGGAGGAACTGGACCAGCGTTGTCGTCTTCCCGGACCCGGGCGTGCCCGACACGATGTACGGACGCTTCGGGATCAGGCCGCCGTGGAGCATCTTGTCGAGCCCGGGGACTCCGGTCGGAATCTTCATGCGACCTTCTCCTTGGCCCGGCGTGCGGCCTCCTGCAACCGAAGCTCCTCCGAAAGGCGCGCTTTGGCGGTGATCAGGTGCCGGATCGACTCCTCGTACCGCTTTCGGTTCAGCGACACGAGCCCACGCAGGATGGCGGCTTCCGCTTCCGCCGTTTCCCCGCCCGCCTTCCGGACCCCGTCGAGGGCCTGCAGGGCGTCGTCGAGCCGGGCGTTCACGTCCTCCTCGTTCCGGCTCTCCAAGAACGGCCGGTCGATCCGCTGGGACAGCTCTCCCCGGGCCGTGATCGTGGCGGTCGGGAAGACGGTCATGCCGTGCTTCCCGATGGACATCGGGCGGAGGCGGTCGTCAAACGCGGTCCCCCGCATCCGCTCGATCGAAATCGCGCGCCGGATGTGGCTCCCTTCGATCCACTTGTGCATCAGGATCTCGCCGCGGGCGAGCAGGAACTCGGACTCCAGCGCCTCGGGGTTCATGGGATTCGAGACGAGGAGCGTGGTCACCTCGAGCTCGGACAGGAAT
>VBMQ01000002.1:10242-13431 GCA_005878375.1 Methanobacteriota archaeon
TCGCGCGCGGACTGCTTGATCATCTTCTGCACGGAGTGGATGGTGACCTCCTGGGTCCGGATTTGCATGCTCTTCCGGACGTCCGTCACCTGGTCCATTCCCCGGACGTCCAGGGACGTGCCGACGTCGATGACATTCTTCTTCTTGTGGGCCTTGATGTCGGGCGTCGCGTCGAGGGTCGTGAGCGCGTCGAGGTTCCAACCGAACGTCGCCATGTTCGCCTTAATTTCGCTCGGCGGCTCGTCGAGGGCGACGAGCATGCAAGATTCGCCCCGCTGGATGCCCTCGAGCAAGAAATGGGCGCCGAGGATCGATTTCCCCGATCCGGAGGGACCCTGAATGATGTATGGGCGCCCGCCGGGGAGACCGCCGTTAAGCATCTTGTCGAGCCCGGGGACTCCGGTCGGAATCTTCATGCGACCTTCTCCTTGGCCCGGCGTGCGGCCTCCTGCAACCGAAGCTCCTCCGAAAGGCGCGCTTTGGCGGTGATCAGGTGCCGGATCGACTCCTCGTANNGCCCGACGGGATCTCCTAGCTACCCCACCCCGCTACGGCCGTGGACAAAGATGGGCTCGCAATAAACGTTTCGCGCCTCAGAAGAACTTCCGCAACCGGAGCACATCATCGAGCGAAGCCTTGATCTTGAGCTTCTGCGTCGCGCACGCCTTCATCGGGCCCATCTCCTTCTTCAGGAGGGCGGTGAGGGTGGCAGGGTCGCTCAGAATCGTCACGTCGGGGGCCCCGACTGCGCCGTCCATGACAGCGCCGATCTGCCGGTCCTTCAGGACAAAGTGATACTTCGTCCCATCCTTGAGGTCAAGGAGGACGGTTCGCTCGATTCCGTCCAGTTCCTTTTTCAGCTTCTCGTCCGACTGAGCGCGGGCGTTGAACTTCGCCACGGCTCGTTCGAGGAGCTCCTTCATCTTGCCTTCTCCACGAACTCGTCAATCTTGTGAGTCGAAATCGCGCTGAGCAGTCGCTTCGAGGTGTCCCACGATGCGCGGGTATGCGGGGGGAGGCTCCGTTTCTCCTGAACCCATTTCTCCAGGAACGCGATTGTCTCTGCATCGTGGGAGTACCCGCTCCCAATCTTCTGCCCGATCTCTGCTTCGATCTTGCGGATGGCAGCGTCGCGATGGACCTTCGCGATCACGCTCGCCGCCGAGACGACGGGGAACAGGTCGTCCGCGCCGTGCTTGCTGACGATGTCGACTTCGAAGGGGACAGCGCGCAAGATCGCCTTCTTGAACTCGTGCTCGTCGACGTCCGCGCTGTCCACGTACGCGACCTCCGGGTGGAGCTTCTCGATTACTGAAGCGAACAACTTCGCCTCAAGGTCGTTGAGCGTCATCTGTGCGCGCATCGCGTCGATTTCCGCGGCCCCGACGACGATCACCTCCGCGCGGCACACCTTCTGAATCTCGGGGAACAGCGCCTCGCGACGCTCCGGTGAGAGCTTCTTGGAATCCCGGACGTTCATCTGACGGAGCGGGACATCCGACTCCGTGGCGACGCCGCAGATGACGAGCGGGCCGAGGACTGGGCCGCGGCCCGCTTCGTCCACGCCGCAGATCAACCCGCTACCCGAAGAGCTCCCCGGCGATCTCCCGGGCTCGGGCGAGGACCTCGGCTTCGTCGACTCCAACAAGGTGGCCTTCCCCAACGCGCTTGACGCCGTCCACGATTGTTGCCCGGATGTCGCTGCCCCGGCACGCGTAGACGAGATGGGAGGATAAGTTGGCGGGATAAAAAGGCGTCGCATGAGGATGACGCAGGTCCGCGACAGCGAGGTCTGCGCGCTTTCCGACTTCGATGGACCCGATCTCGCGCTCGCGCCCGAGGACTTTGGCGGCGTCGATCGTCGCGAGGTCGAGCACTTTCTGAGCGGGCATCGTCGCGGCCTCCCACCGATTGGCCTTGTGGAGAAGCGCGCACACCTTCATGTCCGAAAACATGTCGAGGCCATTGTTGCTGATCGGGGAATCCGTCCCGAGCCCGACCGCGAGGCCCGCGTCGAGCATCTCTGGCACGGGCGCGACGCCGCCGGAGGCGAGCTTCATGTTGCTGACGGGGCAATGCGCGACGGAGACGCCGCGTGCGGCGAGCGTCCGAACCTCGTTCATCGTCACCCAGACGCAGTGGGCCGCGGAAAGCCGGGGACCGAGGAAACCAATCTTGTCCAACCATTCGACGGGGCGCAAGCCGGTCCCCTTCTCATGCTCGTACACTTCCGTGCGGGTCTCGGAGAGATGCGTGTGCAGGCCGACGTCTTCGCGGTCCGCGACGTCCTTGGCGGCGAGGTAGGTCTCTTCCGAGCAAGCGTAGACCCCTTGGAGGCCGACCATCGGCGACACAAGGCGATGGCCCTTGGTCTTCTCGACGAACTGTTCCGCGTTCTTGACGGGCACCCCCCGCTGCGTGGTCTTGTCGGGATCGAGGACGGCCCAGGCGAGGAATCCGCGGATGCCGGCCTCGCGAACGGCGCGGGCGACCTCGTCCTCCCAATAGAAGAGGTCGACGAAGCTCGTGGTCCCGGACTTCAACATTTCGAGGCACCCGAGGAGGGCGCCGACCTGGACATCCCGCCGGGTGAGCTTCCCGTCCGCTGCGAACGTGACCTCGAGCATCTTCTCGAGCGGCACGTCGTCCGCGCGGCCACGGAGGAGAGTGTTCGCGACGTGCCCATGCACATTTATCAGACCGGGCAGGATCGCGCAGTCCGAGCAGTCGATCTCCTCGTCCGCGCCCCCCTTCACCCCGCCAATCCCGGCGATCTTCCCATCCTCGACAAGGATGTCCCCACGGAGGATTTCCCGCCTCGGGTTTTGCGTAACAATCCAACCGTTCCGGAGGAGGAGCGACACAACCGCGCGGAAGGAGAGGCCGCGGGATAACCCTATCGTGACGGAATCCTTATGGAGCGGATATCGCTCTTCCGCTGTGGACTTCCGCCGGGAAGTCGCCGCCCTTCTCGCGCAAATCCCTCGGGGACGTGTCGCCCGGTGCGCCGATGTCGCGAGAGGCCTGGGAGACGTGCGGGCGAGCGCCGCCGTGTTTCGATTCCTCCGGGAACATCCGGGCTGCGCGGGCGCGGACCGCGTCGTGACTGCAGGCGGTCGAGCCGTCGTCCCCCGCGCCTCCCGGGGTCGCCGGAAAGTACCAACGGGTGCTCCGTTCACGAATTTCGAG
>VBMQ01000002.1:13613-21497 GCA_005878375.1 Methanobacteriota archaeon
CGACGTGCCCTTCCCCTACATCCCGACGTATCTCGCGTACCGCGAGTTCCCGCTGATCGATACGGCGTTCCGGCGGTTGTCGGACCCACCAACCGTCCTCCTCGTGGACGGACACGGGCAGCTCCATCCGGCGCGGTGCGGAATCGCCTGCG
Source organism: Methanobacteriota archaeon (assembly GCA_005878375.1). Lineage (GTDB taxonomy): Archaea > Thermoplasmatota > Thermoplasmata > RBG-16-68-12 > EA-27 > EA-27. The sequence continues at coordinate 13,766 of VBMQ01000002.1, forward strand.
TGGCGGGCGTGAAGCTCGACCTGCCGACGATCGGCGTCGCCAAGAACCCCTTGGTTGGCTCACCTCTCCGAGGAGCTCGCGTCGGCGAAGCCGTTCCGATCAGCGAGGGCGACCGAGTGCTCGGATACGCTCTGGGATCCAGCGCCTCCCGCCGACCGCTGTACGTCTCCACAGGACATCGCGTCGCGCCGCGGACCGCAGTCCGCATCGTGCGGAGTCTTTGCGTGGGCCGTCTCCCCGAACCGTTGCGGCTCGCGGATGCGCACGCCGCCAATTGGAAAAGAAGAACAAAGGAAAAAGGACCGAAAGAAGTTCTGAACTCGCTCCCGCCTCCAAGGAGGGAACGACCCAAGCGGGGAGGAAGACGCGCCTAGCGCTTCTTCTTCTTTCCCTTCTTTTTCTGCAAGGGTTTCCTCCGCATTTCCCGTATGTGGTGTCGCGACTTAAATGTTTCTCTAACGGTATCACGCGGAATTCTTGGAATTTTATAATAGTCGTGGAATACGAAAATGGTCTGCAAGGGGGCGACTGCGAAGGATTTTACCGCGCCGCGAGGTTCCGGACGCGTGAAGATTCTCGTCTTCGGCGCGGGGGCGATCGGAAGCTTCGTCGGTGCGCTTCTCTCCATAGAAAACGAGGTCACATTGGTCGCGCGGGCAGCCCACGCCGACGCGATCCGCGCGCGCGGACTGAAGATTTCCGGGCGGACGACGCTCGTTGCGCATCCTAACGTCGCGACGGAGGTTCCGATCGCGGAGTTCGACGCGGTCTTCGTCACGACGAAATCATACGACACCGCCAATGCGGTGCAAGCGCTCCAACCGCTTTGGCGGCGAACTATCTTCGTCACGCTCCAGAACGGACTTGGGAACGCTGAGGCGTTGTCCGATGCGGTCGATCGAGTCTTGGCGGGGACGACGACGCACGGCGTCACGTTCGTCCGGCCCGGCGAAGTCGTTCACGCGGGCGAAGGCGAGACGGTCGTCGGAGTCGTGAAAGGCGCCGTGCGGGCCGACGCGGACCACATGGCGGACGTACTCAACCGGGCCGGCATCGCGACCTCCGTGACCGACGACGTTCGGCGCGAACTGTGGGCGAAGGCGATCGTGAACGCGGCCATCAATCCCCTCACCGCCGTCCTCCGGGCCCCGAACGGCGCCGTCGTTGCGAACGAAGACCTGCGCGGGATCGTCGAACGGCTTGCGCGGGAGGGTGCATCCGCTGCCAACGACGCCGGCGTGACCGTCGAAGGGGACCGCATCGCGGCGAAAGCGGTTGAGGTCGCCCGGGCCACCGCCGACAACCGATCGAGCATGCTCCAGGACCTCGAGCGAGGACGCCAGACGGAGATCGAGGCGATCACGGGCGCACTCCTCCGCAGCGCCGCGAAAGGTCGTCGGCTGCCCTATACCGAAACAGTATACGCGCTCGTCCGGGGGCTCGAGGGGAGCCTCGCCGTCGCCCCCAAGGAGAAAACGGACCCCCGCCGCGGAAACCTATTTAAATAGGGCTTTAAATAGCGGGGAACCCCGGGGGGGGAGGGCGGGTCCCCCGGTGGAGACATGAGCATGGCGAAGATAAAAATCGAGAACGTGGTCGCATCGACCTCACTCGGCGGCGAGCTCGACCTCCAGGCGATTGCGCTCGCCCTCGGCGGCGCGGAGTATGAGCCGGAGCAGTTCCCGGGCCTCATCTACCGCTTGAAGGAGCCGAAGACGGCGACCCTCTTGTTCCGGAGCGGCAAGGTCGTCTGCACGGGGGCGAAGTCACTCGAGCACGTGAAGATCGCGATTGACACGGTCGCGAAGCAGATCGAGGCTGCGGGCATCACGATCAAGAAGAACCCGGAAATCGAGGTCCAGAACATCGTCGCCTCCTCGGACTTGGGGACGGAGATCAACCTCAACGCCATCGCAATCTCGCTCGGACTGGAAAAGGTCGAGTACGAGCCGGAGCAGTTCCCCGGGCTCGTGTACCGGATCGACGAGCCGAAGGTCGTCGTGCTGCTGTTCGGGTCTGGGAAGCTCGTCTGCACGGGCGCGCGGAAGCCGTCGGACGTAGAGAGGGCGGTCGAGCGGATCACGCAAGAGCTCAAGGCGGCCGGCCTGCTCCGGTGACGCGTCCGTGAAGGAGCTTCGCACCGAGATCGACATCGATGCGTCGGCCGAGCACGTTTGGGCCGCGCTCACCGACTTCGCTGCCTTCCCCGAATGGAATCCATTCATTCGACGGATCGAAGGGACCCTCGCCGTGGGGTCCCGACTTGAGGTCTCCCTCGGCGCGTCCGGCACGAAGCCGATGACGTTTCGCCCGACCGTATTGCGGGTCGACCCCAACCGGGAGCTGCGGTGGCTGGGTCGCGTCGGGCTCCCGCGCATCTTCGACGGCGAGCACATCTTCGAGATCGAGCCCAGAGGGCCGAATCGCGTTCGTTTCGTGCAGCGCGAACGTTTTCGCGGCCTCTTCGTCCCGCTCCTGGCAAAGAGCCTGGACCGAGACGCCCGCCGGGGCTTCGAGGAGATGAACCGAGCGCTCCTCGCCCGATTGACGGGTCGCCCGACCGCCACCGCCAAAGCCTAAGCGAGGAGGGCGTTCCGCCCTCGTGGCGGTCTTCGACAACCACTTCCACCTCGACCCCCGCGGCCTGTACCTCGACGCCGCCAAGATGTTCAAGAAGGCGGGCGGGACCCACCTCATGCTCACCCACCTCCCGTATGATGATCTCCCGCTCGCGGGGGGCGACGACTACGCGAAAGCCTATGAGCGGACATTGGACACTGCGAGGCTCGTCCGCGCCGAGGTCGGCCTTACCGTCTTCGTCGCGGTGGGCCCGTACCCGGTCGACCTCCTCCGGCTCGACGAGACGCTCGGGCTGGCGAGCGCAACGGAGGCGATGAAGAAGGGGATGGACATCGCCGCACGACTCGTTCGCGACGGCCTTGCAACGGCGATCGGCGAGATCGGCCGGCCCCACTTTCCCGTCGCCTCGGACCTCTGGCGGTCGTCAAACGAGATCCTGCGGTACGGCATGGCGGTCGCAAAGGACGCCGGGTGCGCCGTCGTCCTACACACGGAGGACCCGACCCCATCCATATTTGAGGAGTTCGGGACCATGGCGGATGCGGTCGGACTCCCCCGCCAGAGGGTCGTGAAACACCACTCCCCGCCGTTCGTCCTGGCGGAGGAGACGCATGGGGTCCTCCCGAGCATCCTCGCCCGCGAAGACCATCTCCGAGAGGCGCTTCGGAAAGGCGATCGGTTCCTGATGGAGACCGACTACATCGACGATCCACGGAGGCCGGGGGCGGTCCTCGGTCCCGCCACGGTGCCTCGGAAGACCGCCAAGCTCCGGTCGGCGGGACTCATGAGCGAAGCGGCCGCCGCGAAAATCCACGAAGAGCTTCCGGCCATGACGTACGGGATCGACGTTCGCTAGCGGCGCACCTCGAACGTCGAGAAGTCCGAGGACGGCTCCGACCATGAAACCTCGACGTGGGAGACCCTGGCGTACGGCTGAGACGTTCGATTCCACTCGATTGCGGCCTCGATCGCGTCCCGTTCTCCTTCGAGGACCGCCTCAACGGACCCGTCCGCGCGATTCCGGACCCACCCGACGAGACCGCGGCCTAGCGCGTCCTGACGGCAGCTCGCCCGGAAGTACACGCCTTGCACCCGTCCATGGAAAACCACGTTCGCCTTGGCGCGCACGGCCGGAAAATCCGGCCCGCAATTAAGGCTTTATAGCGGCCGCCATTTGCTCCGCCACTTCACCGTCTCAATCAGGTTGGCCGTCGATGCCAAGAGTCCGCTTGCGGGATTTGAAGGTTCGGGACTTCATGTCCCGCGACGTTGTGACCGGGACCGTGGACGAGCCCATCTCTGAGCTCTTGGGGCGAATGCGGTCCCGCAACGTCCACGAAATCCCGATCTTGGACAGAAAGAAGCTCGCCGGCGTCGTTTCCATGGCGGCGATCGCCCGCCACAAGAGCCTCCAGCCGACAGAGAAGGCGACCCGGCTCCTGCAAAAAGCTCCGGAGGTCTCGCCGGACCTCGAGCTCACCGCGGCGGCGGAGTTGTTCCTGTCGAGTGGGCACCGGACGTTGCCGGTCGCGGAGAAGGGGAAGCTCGTCGGGGTGTTGTCGCGTACGGACATCGTCCGCGCCCTGTCGGAGTGCCAGGACATTGAGGGCATCAAAGTCGCCGACGTGATGACCCCGCAGCCCCAATGTGTGAGCGAGAAGGACACGGTGGCCCAAGCGCGCACGGTCATGTCGGGCCTCGGGGAGCGGGCCGTCCCCGTGGTGAATGACGAACGACAGCTCGTCGGCGTGGTCGGGCTGAAGGACCTCACGGACGTGTTCGCTCGCCCTAAGGAGAAGGAGGGCCGTCGGGACCGTGCCGGCGAACGGGATCCCGTCAAAGTCCTCGTGGGAAGCATCATGCGATCCCCCGTCACCGTGCCCTCAGACGCTCTCCTCCCGAACGCGCTGAAGGCGATGGTCGAGCACCGGATCTCGACGATCATCGTCGAGGAGAAGAAGGAGCCTATCGGCATCGTCACGGGGGCGGACCTCGTCGAACTCGCGGCGCGTACCAGGGAGCGCGAGGGACTTTTCGTCCAGATCAGTGGCCTCGAGGAACAGCCGGACGTGTACGACCAGATGTACGACATCATCCAAAAGGCGATGCGCCGGATCAACTCGCTTGTGACTCCGCGACTGCTGAGCGTGCACGTCGTCCAGTACAAGGGCGATGGCGACCGGTCGAAATGGTCGCTTCGGGCCCGGTTTTCTACGGAGCACGAAATGTACCATCTCAAGCATTTCGACTGGGATCTCTTCAAAGCCTTGGATGGGCTCCTCGACCAGCTCGAGGCGCTTATCAAGAAGGAGAAAGAAAAACGTCTTTCCGAACGGAAGCGGCACCACTCATAGATCCCAGTACTCTTCGTGCACCTTCGCGACGCGCTTCACCGTTTCGCGTCCCCCGTCGCGGTTTTCCGTGCCCTCGGTGAACTGCAGGTGGACGGACTCCCCCCGGAAGAGTGCGAACGTGGCGGCGACGACCTCCGCGAGCGCCGGGAGGTGATATCCGCCTTCGAGGACGAACGCAATGCGACCTCGCGAAACCGATTTCGCCAACGCCAAGGTCCCTTCCGCGAGCGCGACGTAGCCCGGCGAGGAAAGGCCGAGCCCGGTCAGCGGGTCTCGATAGTGGGCGTCCACGCCAAGGCTCACGAGAATGACCTCGGGTCGGAACTGCCGGACGATTGGCGCAACAATGTCGGAAAACGCGCGCCCGAATGAGGCATCCCCAGCGCGCGCCGGGAACGGGATGTTCACCGTGAACCCCTTTCCCTGACCCTCTCCTGCGTATTCGGCGGGACCCGTGCCGGGATAAATTCCCCACTGGTGTGTGCTCACGTACAAGACGTCCGGCGATGTCGCGAAGATGTCCGAGGTTCCGTTCCCGTGGTGGGCATCGAAGTCCAAAATCGCCACTCGGGATAGGCTCGTGCGAAGGACTTTTGCAGCGACCGCGACGTTGTTGAAGTAGCAGAACCCGCCGCCGTAGTCCGGTCCCGCGTGATGCCCGGGGGGACGAACGAGGGCGAGCGCCGCCCTCCCCGACTCGACGCAGCCGAGGGCCGCCGCGACCGCGCCGCCCGCCGCGAGGCGGGCGCAGCCGTACGTCGTGGGGTTCACGGCGGTGTCGGTGTCGAGATAGCCGTTTCCGAACGACTCCACGAGGGCAACGTAGGACGGAGTGTGGACCGCCTCGATCTGTGCGCGGGACGCCGCCTCCGGCACCACGTAGTCCTTGAGAAGGCGAAGCGTATCGAGCTTCTGGACGATGGCCTCGATCCGTTGGGGGCTCTCCACGTGCCCGGGCATGTTCACGTGACGGACGCTGTCGGGCGGGTAGACGAGCACGGCGTGAACATCTCGGAGGGGCACATTAAGCGCAGGGCGGGGGACCGGTCAGTCGGTATCGTTATCACTTGGGTCGCACCCGCGCCGACGCAACGCTTAAGCCCCCGGCGCACGCTACGTTCCACGGTCGGGGGGACGATGGGAAGGGTTCTCGCCGTTGTCGCGGCCGTGGCGCTTCTAGTTTCCACGGGTGTCTTGCTCGCTGCGCCTGCCCCGCGGGCCCCGTCGCCCGTTCCGACGGCGGCCGCGATGTCACTCTGGGAGGCGTACAGTCGCGGCCAAGTATCCATCCGCCAGGTCGATCTCACATTCAATAGCGGTGGCCAGCCCGTGACCGCCCCGCTCGGTTACGAAGTGCGGAACACGGGTCCCGTCCCAATCGTCATCGACGAGTACGCGTACCTCCTCAGCCCGAACCCGCGGGAGCTTCGGAACCCGGCCGATACGACGCAGGATGGAATCCTGACGCATTACACGATCCCAGCGGGGGGGACGGTCGATTACGCGTACGGGGATTTCGTCGCGGACGGCCTCCTCGCAGGACCTGCATGGTGGTGCGCGGAAGCCTTCCAGTACGTGAAGGCGGGCGTCTCGATCACGCTGGGTGGAGAAATCGCCCCGTTCGCATTGAACGCGCTCCTCGGGACGATGCAGAGTGGCGCGGGCGGCACGCAAGAGCAGTTGTGGAACCATCTCGCGACGACGCCGACGGTCGTCGTGGGGAAGACGGTCAACAGCGCGTTCTGGTTGCAGATCCCGGAGACGGTAGGACAATCCCTGGCGGTGGATCTGCGCGCGACGAACGATGCGATTAAGAACACCCAGGATGGCGTGCCCGATGCGGACGCGCCGAACGCTCGCGTTTGGGACGTCGTGCCCGCCGGGTTCGCGGTGGACCCCTCGAGCATCCATCCGGCGGGGTACACGATGACCACGCTCGGTGATGGATCGACGCGGATCTCGTGGAACACGAACTTGCCCGCTGCAGACTTGACGGGTCGGAGCCCTGGAAACACGCCTACGCCGTATGTTTCTCGGGACTTCGGGTACCGGATGACGACGCCCCACCTCCCGCCGGGGCGCGTCTCCTTGCCCCGAGCCATGATCAGCGCGACCGCGGACTTCACCGCGGAAGCGAACAGTGAGATGCCCCTCATGGACATCCTTCGCGTCGAGGCGCCCCCGGTGCCCGACGCGGGTGGACCGTACCATGGATATGAAGGGGACCTAATTTCCTTCACCGCGGCCGGCTCGATGGACCCCAACGGGGATTCGCTTCAGTTCCGGTGGGACTTCACGGGAGATGGCATCTGGGACACCCTGTGGTCCTCGGACGCAACCGCCTCGTTCACGTTCCCGGACGACTTCACGGGTCACGTCACCGTTGACGTGAGTGACGGCCAGATGGCCGCCTCCGCGGACGCCCCCGTCGTGATCCAGAATGTGGCCCCGTCGGTGGATGCCGGTCCCGATCAGACCGCCGCGGAAGGGACCAGCCTTTCGTTTTCGTTCGGGGCGACCGATCCCGGATTCGACGCGCCCTCGATGGGAACGGTCGAGGACCTGTTCGCGACCGTCGATTGGGGCTACGGCCCTGTCGAATCCCTGCCCGTGCTGAAGACGCCAGGCGGACCAGGGGTGCCCACGACCGGCGTGATGTCCGCCGCCCACGCCTACGGGGACAACGGCGTGTTCCACGTGACCGTCACGGTCTGCGACGACGACGGCGGGTGCAGGGCCGGAACCCTCACGGCGACCGTGGGCAACGTTCCGCCGGAGATTTCCGGCGTCCGCCTCTT
>VBMQ01000002.1:21514-40399 GCA_005878375.1 Methanobacteriota archaeon
CACGACGTGCGACTGGAGATCGCCCAGGGCGCACACTCGGAGAGCCTGTCGATCGTCCGATACCCGGGCAGCCCCAACGACCAAGAGGCGACGCTCCAGGACGCAGAAATCGAGCTGACCGGCTCGGTGACCCTCACGCTCTACTACACCCCGATGGACGATCCCGTCAACGGGAGGCTTCTGGGCGCGAACCCCGTCTGGGTGATCTTCGAGACCCCGGACGGAGGGATCGTTCGGCTCCACCACACGTTCAACGTCCGTCACCCCGGCACGTGGACGTGGCACCTCGACGCGATCCTTCCGATGCTGGTCGGTCGCGCAATCCATGTGGCCGTGGGGGCGTCGGACGTCGGGAGCGACGACCTCACGTTTACGGTGGACTGGGGCAACGGCGGGACCGGCACGACGACCGTCTTCAACAACGGGGCGGGCCCCGATCCCTTCCCGAGCCCCGAAGTCCGACCGATGACCGCGACGGTCGCCCTTGCGAACGCGTATACCGCCGCTGGGACGTATACGATCAGCGTCACTGTGACCGACGACGACGGCGGGAGCGCGACTACGACCCTGCAACTCACGCTCGGATAGAACGGAATCCTTATGCCGCCGCCGGGGGGTCCATTCCCCACATGGTGAAGGCGGGGGAGGATTTGGGCCCGGACACGCTGACGGTCAACGAGCGCGTCCTCCTTCACTTGCGCGAAAGCGGGACGGCGCGAGACGCGGTCGATGCCTTTCCCCTCACGCAACCGGGGATCGCGGACACGCTCGGGATCCGCGTGAACCACGTGTCCCGTGCGGTGAAGCACTTGATCGACCACCGCCTCCTCGCGGAGGGGACGACGATGCTCCGCGGCGAGGTGCGGAATAGGAAGGTGTACACGGTCACCCCGGAAGGTCACGCCCTCGCCCAACGGCTCGCAGCGGAGGTCGCGCGCCGGCGCGTGGTGGCGGTCGACGCCTCCGGCGAGCGAGCGCTGGCGGCGTCCGAAGCGAAACGGCTCATCGCACCGCCCACCCTCACCCATCTCCTGGCGACGATGGATGCGGAGGGCCGCGTCGACTTGCGGCGGCCTGCCTCGCCGTCGGCGCGGGACGTCGCTCGCTTCGAAGAAGGTCGCCCGGCGCCCCAACAGCTCCTCGGGCGCGAGGCGGACGTCCTCTCGTTTCGGGAGTGGCTGGACGAAGGTCCCACGGTCTTGGCCGTGATCGGTCCGAAGGGCATCGGGAAGAGCGCGTTCGTGTCCGCATGCATCGACGACTCCCGGCCGCGGTTCTGGTGGTCCGTCCGCGACGGGGATTCCCCAGCGGCCCTCCTTGGCGGTCTCGGAACGTTCCTCGCAGACCTCGGCAAGGGCGAGCTGCGGGCCCGGGTCGCCGACGAAGTCCCCGAGTGGCGGCAGGCCGCGAAGATCCTGGCGCGGGATCTGAAGGCCGCGAACGCATTCCTCGTCCTCGACGACCTCGAGGCGGCGAGTCGCGAACTGGTACCTTACCTGAACGCAATCATCGAATCGGTCCCCGCGAACGGATGCCGGATCGCCGTCCTGTCCGAGGAGCCGCTTCCCGCACGTTCCACCCTGCTCGCGGAAGGCCGTCTCCGGGAGCTCCGCCTTCGAGGGCTGGACCGCGCGGCCGCACGAGCGCTGCTGCCCCGCACCATGCTCGACCCGGAGTTCGAGAAGGTGTACCGGCTCACGGAGGGAAACCCGTTGTCGCTCAAGTTGCTTGCGGCGGAAGATACGCCTGGCGGATACTCGCCCGAGGAGCGGGCCCTGCTCAAGGTTCTCCGCATGCGGCAAGACGAGGGTTAGATCACCTGCGTCGCCCGGAACCGCCCGTCCTTCACCTCGAGCGTGAAGATATTCGCGCTGTGGTCCACCCCGCGCATTTTCAGGCACCGGATTCGGCGGTACACGTCGATGTCCCCGACGCGCTCCATGGTGAGGTGGATGACTCCGTCCGCTAAGAAATCCTCGTCGTTCACCGACGACAGATCCGGGACCGTCTCGCTTACGACGAACGACGTCGCGTTCAAGGACTTCAGCCAGCCGAAGAAATGGAACAGCGTGATGCGTCGCTCCCGGAGCCCTGCGATGATCTCGAGGACGGGGAGAGAATCCAGGACGAGGAGGTCGAAGGGCGTGGTCTGCCGGATGTCCTCGATGTGGGCCTTGAGCACATCGAGCCAGGGCTTCTCCGCAGGCGCACCGAACCGGGCGGTGCCCCGCATCTCCTCCACCCCTCGTCGGATGCGAGAGAGGTCCTGAATTCGCACGCCCTCGCCCGCCTTGGCGGGGTCGAGCCCCATCCGCGTCATCTGGAATTCGAGGCTCGTCTTCCCCTGCTCCAAGGTCACATACACCCCGGAGGCGCCCTCGTCGACCGCGTTCCGCCAAAGGATGTTGTAGGCGACGGACGACTTCATCGTCCCCGGCGGGCCCGACAGGAGGACGATGTGGCCTTCCGGGATGCCCCCGTCGAGCGCCTCGTCGAACCCTTCGATGTACGTTCGGTAGAACCGCATCGTCGGCGGGATGCGGCGTCCCCGCCAAAAAGGTTGCGCGCGTCACGACCACGGCCGGAGGTCGCGAGTCAGGACCGCGAGCCGGTCCGGGTCGAGGGACTTCGGGTCGAGGATGAAGAGCAGGACGGCGCCCCGTTGCGCGGCAACGTCCGCGAGGGCGTTGACGAACTTGACGACCTTGCCGAAGTCGTTCTGCGTGTACAGGTACTCGAGGCCGTCGACGAGGACGCGACAGCCCGGCTTGTCCGCCGTGTACGTGCGCACCAGATCCACGATCGCGCCGAGGTTCGTGGGACTGAGCATCTCCTTCCCGAAGCTGCGGCTCAGCCAGTAGACGGGCACGTCCGCGATCCCGAACCGGTCGCGCGCATCCTCCGGACGGAGGCGGGAGATGCAGAGGCCGTACCGCCCTCCTCGCACGTCTTTCGCGAACTGCCGGAACGCGGCGTCGGGCGTCTCGGCGAGGAGGACGTAGCTGGACCCAGGGACGAGGTCCACCGGCGGCGCGGGCTTTGGCGGCCGGACGGGTTCGACCTCCGGCGCGACCGTTGGCGACGGCGCCGCCTCCACGGTTTCGGTCCGGTCCCGACGGCGCAGGACGAGGACTCCCACCACGATCAACACGGCCGCGAACAAGCCCACGAGAACGACCGCCGCAGAGGGAGAAACTTGCGTTGCGACGAAGGACTCGAGTCGGGAGGAAGCCATGTCGACCGTCCGCGGTGAGCCCGCGATCGCGTACCCGTCGCGCGACACGGAGACCGTGACGACGTGCGTCGACGTCGCCGTGGCGGTGATCACGCGATCCTCGACCGCGATCCACGCCGCCAGCCCCTGTCCGTCGGTGACCCGTGACGAAAGCGACGCTCCGTCGACGGTAACGGAGACCGCCGCGCCGGCGACGGCGCGACCGTCCGAGGTCGCGACGCGCACGGAGAGGAAGTTCGCGACCGCGAGTCGCGACGGCGCGATGATCGTCCGTTCGGAGGCGACATCGGTGAAGGTGCAGTTGAGGACCGTCGCGATCGAGTCCACGAGGAGGAAGTCCTGGCCCGGGCTTGCAATCGAGACGTTCGCGAGGACCGCCGCGCTCCCCGCCAGGTTCACGGCCCGAGACGTCGCGCCCGAGAAACTGCCGCCCTCGACGCGCAGGTTGTCCGAGTCGACGGCCCGGAGACTGTTCTCGCCCCCCGCCACCCGCAGGCCCTGGATGGCGATGCCCGGATCATCGACGACGAAGACGCCATCATGATCGGGATCCGCGATTGACACGTTCGCGATGGTGGCGGTGGCGTTCTCGACATGGAGCCCAGTCCCGAATCCTTCGATCGTTGCATCCCTCACAATGCCCGCGGATCGGATGAGGTTCACCCCGTCCCCCGTCCCATCGCGGGCCACGAGGCCGATGATCGTTGGCGAGCTGTCGACCGCGCCGACCGCGTCGGTCACGTGTTCCACGATCGCGTTCACGAGCCGGCCCGAGCCGCCGGCGAGGAAGTGGACGCCGCCCCAATCGCCGGGCGATGGCGGGAACATGCCGGACGTCAGGTTGATCCGTGCGACGGGGGAACCGTCGCCCGTCAACGTGCCCGCCACGAACAGGCGGCTCGACGGACAGAACTTGACCGTGACCCCCGCCTCGATCGTCAGGGTGGCGGTGGCGTCGACGAGAAGATCCCCGCAGACTCGCCACGGGCTTCGGGCCAAGTCCCATGCCCTCGTCGTTCCCGCGGTCACGTTCGTGGCGGGCGTCGACGGACCGTAGACAGGGAAGGAGGTCGCGTTCGAGACCGTGTCGTTGCCGAGGTAGGTCGCCGTCACTCGATAGCTGGCTCCGACCACGTCCGGGGCCCAGGCGTCCGTCGCCTCGCCGTTCGCGACGTTGACGGTCGCTTGGCGGGCGACCGCGGTGGAAGGATAGTACCAGATGAACTGTACGCGCTCGAGGCGGCTGACGTTGCCCAGGACCCACCCGGGTTTCGCGGTGAAGTTCGCCACGGTCGTCGCGACTTGGCCGCGTTCAAAGCCAGACGGGACCATGGAGACCTCGATTCCCCGCGCAATCACGTAATCCGAAAGCGCCCATGCTCGGAAAGGGGCGGATCCATAGATGATGGGCGGCGAACCGTTCGTCTGGTTCGCCGTCACGTTCACGTGATATGCGCCCGACATGACCGGGGTCCAGTTCCCGGCGGCCGTCGCGATCGTGTTCGACACCCGGACCTTCGGAACGTACTCGATGCGTTGGAGGACCCAGGTCGCGTTGAACCATTCGACGCGGGCGGGCTCGTTGATTTGGATGAAGGAACCTGTGTACTGGATCGTCGCGTTCGCGGAAACGGCCATGCCCACGAAATAGTCCGACCGGTCCGTGGCCACCGTCACAACGGTCACCGGCGCCTGCGCGACGGGCGCGAGGGCAACAAGGAAGAGCCCTGTCAGTAGGACGGTGAGAAGGTGGCGCCGACTCACAAGGCGAGAAGATGAGTTTCCCTCAGTATATTAGTTTACCCGGGAACCCGGACCCGTTCGGGGGCCACCGGCCGTGCGTGGTATGCTGGTAAGTCGTTCGGTGAGCACCGCCACAGCCTTATCCCGCGCCCGGGGCTTCACGCCTTGGCGCTAGGCTCATGGGTGGGGTCAAGGACCGGGGGGGCCTTGGAGGAGGGGCATCCCGCCGGTCCGGGCGATGCAATCGTCCCGGAATCTGCTGCGCAAACTTCTAAGTGGCGGCCCCAACATCGCTCGGGGGTGCGCGGCCCGGTCCCGTTCTTGCTCGCTCTCCTACTCCTTGCGCCGACCCTCCCGCGGGCTGCCGCGGTCCCGCCGACGGACCTCTCAATCCTGTTTGACGGAACCCCGGACACCGTCGTCTACGTGAACGGAAGTACGGTCGAGGCGTCGGCGATCCTAAACTTCACCGGCCCCCCCGACCCCCCGCCATTGCTCGGGGACATCGCCTTTCAATGGGGCGCACCGAATGGGACCGTCGTCGCCACCGCCACCGTCCATCCCGACGCGAACGGATCCGCGATCAGCGCGTATCGAGTGGCCCTTGAGGGCTCCTGGTCGGTGAACGCGACGTACCTCGGGACTCCGGCGCTCTGGCGGAACCATACGTTCGGAGTCGCTCCCGACACGTGGAGCGGAGCCCCGGTCATTCTGCCAAAGAGCACGATGGTCGGAAGGAACGCGACGCTGACCATCGCCGCGGGGATGACGGTGATGTTTGATCCCGGGGCGAGCCTACGGATCAAGGGCACGGTGGCGGCCGTCGGAACGACCCCGTCCCCGATCTTGTTCACCGCCAATTCGTCCTCGCCGGTCCCCGGCTTCTGGGGATCCCTCGTATTCCTGCCGGAGAGCGCGAACGGCTCCGTCCTCGATCAAGTGCGGGTCCAGTACTGCACGGACGGCATCACCATAGCGGGAGGGGACCCTCGCATCGATCACGCGTTCGTCGCCGACGCCTCGGGAGACGGTTTCCGAGTCGTGAACACGACTGTAACAATGCTCGACATCGGCGCGACACGAGCGACCAACGGCCTGAGGATCGAAAACAGCACTCTCGCGGTGGACACGGCCGCGTTCCTTCACTCGAAAACGGGCATTTTGGGATTTGGCGGGAGCGGAGACCTACGCAACGTGACGTTCGACAACGCGTCGTGGGCGGGAATCCGTGCGAGCGGGGCGGCAATCACCGTCCGCGATTCCGCGTTTGGCGGGGGAGGCGCATCCGGGCTCGACCTGACCAACGCGCTCGTCCACGGAGAGCGGCTCTCCTTCGCCTCGTTGCAGAATGGAGTGCGCGCCGATGGGCCCGGCACCTCGGCAACCTTCGGGAACTCCTCATTCGGCAGCGCGACCGTCCGCGACTTCTTGGTGATCAACGGGGCCCGCGTGGCGGTGATCAACGGCACGTTTCCCCCGGGCGGAGAACGCGGGTCCCTGACCACCGACTCGCAGGTCACTCTTTGGAACTACCTCACGACCGTCGTCGTCAACTATGATGCCAACAACGCAACCCTGGCGGGCGCGACCGTTGACGTGTTCAGCAACAAGACGCGGGTGTCGCGCGCGATTACCGGGGCGAACGGGACGATTCCCGATCAGCTCCTCCTCTATCGTCGGTACGCCGACGCGTTTTCGCAACCCACGGTGCGCGTCCTCGTGAACCTCTCCGGGTACGCGTTCGCATTCAACAATCGTTCCCTCATCATGGACCAGGCCACGACCGCACGATTCCAGGGGAGCGTGGCTGACCTCGACCACGACGGGGATCCGGACTTCTCGGACTTGGACATCGACGGCGATGGCCTCACGAACAGTGCAGAATTCGCACTGGGCACCAACCCTCGAAATTGGGACACGGATGGAGATGGGATGCCCGACGGATGGGAGTTCGACCACCAGCTCCGGCCCCGCGATGCGTCGGACCGGACCGAGGACCCCGACGGAGATGGTCTCGGGAACTACGCCGAGTACGTCCTCGGCACGGACCCACGAAGCGCCGACACCGACGGGGACGGGATGCCCGACGGATGGGAGGTCCAATACCAGCTATACCCGACGAACGCGACGGACGCAGACCGGGACGCGGACGGAGACGGGTTCACGAACCTGCAGGAATTCTTGGCGGGGACGAATCCACAGGATCCGGGCAGCTACCCGCGGCCCAATGACTACACGGCCGCCTGGTCCTTCCTCGTCGGGGTCATCGCGGCGCTGGCCATCATCCTACTTTCGTGGACCCTCGTCCGCCGAAACCGGCGGCGCCGGGAGACGCCCCACGTGAAGCAGGACGATGCGCCGGCCGACGAGGACGCTCCGCCCCGGCAGCCCTAGAGTTCGATCAGCCCGCGAGGGGCGGTGGACAGCAACTCGGGCCCGCGGCTCGTGATCAGGACGTCGTCCTCGATCCGGACGCCGCCAAATCCCGGCACGTACACCCCGGGCTCGTTCGTGAAGACCATGTCCTTCCGCAGGACGAGGTCACTCGCCTGATTGAGCGCCCCGCCGTCGTGCACGGCCAGCCCGACGCTGTGCCCCAGCCCGTGGATGAACCGACCCTTGAACTCCGTGGCGTCGATGATCGAACGGGCCGTCGTGTCGACCGCTTTCGCCTTGACCCCAGGCCGCATTCGCTCGAGGGACTCCGCCTGGGCGCGGCGAACGATCGCGTGCATCGACCGCTGCCGGGCCGTGGGTCTCCCCACGACCACCGTACGCGTTACATCCGAACAGTACAGTTTGCACCGCGCCCCGAAGTCGATCACGATCAGGTCGCCCCTCCGGATCTTTCGGGGTCCCGCCGTGTAATGCGGTTCGGCGCTGTTTGGCCCACTGCCCACGATCGTCCGGAACGAAGCGCCGGACGCCCCGCGTCGCTGCATCGCGTAGACCAGGTCCGCCGCGACGTCGCTCTCCGTCCGCCCCTCCCGAATGCTGGGGAGGGTGTCGGCGAGGGCCTGGGACGCGACCCGAGCTGCCTTCCGCAAGAGCTCGATCTCCCCCCGTTCCTTCACGAGGCGCGCTTTCATCACGGCCTGGCTCACGTCGGTGAACTTCGCCTTCGGCGCGAACGCGCGAAGTTCCTCGGCAGCCTTGTGCGTAATCTCCGAGAAGTTGAGACCGATTTTCCGGTGACCTCTCAGGAGCTTCTTGTACGCCGCTTCGCGCTCGGCGCGGGAGAAGAACGGATAGAGTGGCAGCCCGCTCTTTTTCGCCGCCTCCTCCTCGAGGGCGGACGTGGCGACCTCCACGCCCCCATCGGGATAGCAAAAGGCGGCGCATCCCTCGAACAGGCCATCGAGCAGTCCGGTCGCGTACATGAACGCCATGTCCACGTGGGGATCCGTCGAGTTCGCGAACACGACGAGGTCGACCCCATCGTCGATGTTGGCGAAGATGCGTCGGACGCGCGAGCTCATCGTTGTCCCAAACGAGGCCCCCGTAAATAAGGCTTGGCGGGATCGGACCAATCCTTAACCGCGGGACTCCGTTCGCCCGGCGTGGCGCGGAGGAAGAAGGGGCAGGAACGGCGGATCGCTGCCGAACGAATCGACGTGCTGTTCCAGATGGCGGAGCGCGAAGGCCACGCCGACCATCTCGCGAGGTCGGATCGGTACGTCGAACTCGCCCGAAAGATCGGGATGCGGTACAACGTGCGGCTCCCTTCCGAGTACAAGCGACGGGTGTGTCGCGAGTGCCACGCGTACTTGCTCCCGCCAAAGACCGCGCGCATCCGGATCGGCGAATCGCGCGTTGTCACGACCTGCCTCCGTTGCGGCGCGGTCATGCGGTTCCCGTACCTGCGGGAACAGAAGATGCGCCGGCGTCAATAGCTCGTCGTCATGTCGAGCTTCCCCGCCTTCCGCGCAAGATATTCCATCCACCGGAACATGCCGATGGACAGCACGAAGAACGCCGCTGCGGATACCGCCAGAAGCCCCAGCATTGTGAGCGGGTCGCCCACGATGCCCGTGTCGATCTGGTATTCCGGCGGGAGGACGAGCCTCCGCGTGATCTCGAACCAGTAGGTGAGCGGAAGCGCCCGACCGACGAACTGAGCCCATTGCGGGAGGATGGAAAGGGGAAACAGGATGCCGCAGAATAGGTAGAACAGCCCCGGGATCCCTTCCGCGAGCCCGTGCACGTGGCGGGCGGTGAGGAATGAGAGGGCCGCGAGGCACACACCAATACCGACGAGCGTGAGGATGCCGAGGAGGAACGCCGCCACGAACAGCGGGAGGTCCCCGAGTGCGAGAACCAATCGGATCTGAAGAAACCCGACCCCGAAACCGAGGGTGATGAGGACCGCGAAGGCGGCGACGACGACCTTTGTCGTCGCGCGGCCGACGATGTAGGTATAGTACGAGATCGGGGAGATGTACGTGTACCGCAGGGTCTGGTACCACTCGCGGTCCTGTTGAATCACCTGGAAAGTGCCGAAGAGCGTGTTGCCCACGAAGATGAAGAATGCGTTGCCGACGTAGACGAAATTGAACAGCGCCGGGTCGTCGATCTTCCCGATGAACGCGAACGCCACGTACATCAGCACGAGGATGAAGGCACTCGCGATCGGTTTGATCACGGAGTAAATCGCGAACAGCGACGGCCGCGTCCAGTTCGACTCGATCTGCCAGCCGAGCCAAGCGGCCCACTTGAACGAGCGCCAGTGGCGGCTTATGGTCGGGTTCACTGATGCCGTGAGGTCAGCCTCCCTTCCCGTTTCGCGAGCGTTTCCATGTAGCCGAGGCTCAGGCGGGCGAGGACGAGGAACAGGACGCAGAGACCTAGCAGGATCGTAAGTTCGAGCCCTACCGAGAGGAGCCAGAATTGCCCGCCGAAGAAGCCGGGGAACAGCAGCTGCCGGAGCGCATCCAGACCGAGGGCGGCAGGGATGATGGACGCCGCGAACGCGACGGCGGGGCCGAGGATCCGGACGGGGAAGTAGAATCCGGAGGCGAGGAAGACGGGTTCTTCGAGGAGCGCAGACAGGTTCCACGCCTCTCTCCCGTACAGAAGGTACAGGGACGCGAGCATCATTCCCATGCCGTACAGCGCGACGAGGGTGGCGAAGAACACGGCCATGAGCATCCACGGGTCGGTTAGCTGGAAGGACACTCCGAACACAAACACGCCCGCGACGAGGGTCGTCACGGCGCGGACGGAGGTCATGAAGATCCCCCCGAGCGCCATCCCGCCGAGGAGCGACATCCGGGACATCGGCGCCATCATGTACAGCTGCAGGTTCCCCATTTCCTTTTCCCAGTATAGCTGGGACGCCATCGACCACAGGACGTTCATCCAGAATGCGGTCATCGTGCCGCCGAGGACGACGAAGCCGACTAGCGCGTTGACGTTCGCCTGCGCGGCGGCGATGGCGGCGGCTCGGGCCGTGTCAGAGAGCGTCGGGTCGGCGACGAGGGTGGCAATCGCCCGTGCCCCGAACGCCTGATAGATGAACACGTACACCGCAATTCCCAAGAGCGGGAGGAGCCCTTCGAAGAAGATCCAAGAGGGCTCCCGGTTCGCGCCGACGATGCGCACGTACGCCCGTCCCCAGACGGACCGGAGGTTCACGGCGACGGGGCTGACGGTCTCACTCACTCGAGGGACCTCCCGACCATGCTGATGAACACATCCTCGAGCGTGGGTTCCGACTTGTGGAGGTAGTGAATCTTGCTGCCTTGGCGCACGACTTCGCTCATGATGTCGCTGACTGCGGATTCTTCCTCGAGGATGAACGTGAGCTTCAGCACGCTCCCCCCGCCATCGCTCGTCTCGCTGAAGTTCTTGACTCCTGCGATGCCCTTCAGGGGACTCGTGTCCTTCAACGGATCGACCTCGAGCCGGAACGTCGTGTCCTTCTTCAGACGCCGCTTCAGGTTGCCGGGGGTGTCCACGGCCAGGATTCGGCCGTTGTTGATGATCGCGAGGCGGTCGCACATGTCGTCGGCCTCCATCATGTAATGGGTCGTCAAGAGGACCGTCTTGCCCTTCTGCCCCCGGACCCAGTTCATGACGTACTCCCGGATCACGCGGGATGCGTTCACGTCGAGCCCCAACGTGGGTTCGTCAAGGAAGAGAATATCCGGGTCCGTGACGAAACCCCGGATCATGTTCATCTTTTGGCGCTGCCCGCTCGAGAGGACGCGCACCTTCGAGTCACGCTTGTCCCAGAGGCCGAACGTGTGAAGCAACTCGTCGATCTTCGGCTTCGCGACCTTGCTCGGGACCCCGTAGAATTGGGAGAACATCCAGATGTTCTCGCGCGTGGTGAGGAGTCCGTATCCGCTCGTCTCACCGCCGCTGACCATGTTGATCTTGGTGCGAATCGGGAACGGGTCCTTCGTGACGTCATACCCTGCCACGAACGCTTCTCCGGAGGTCGGCAGCAGGAGGGTGCACAGGATCTTGATCAACGTCGTCTTCCCCGCGCCGTTCGGCCCGAGGAGCCCGAACAGCTCCCCGTCCCGGATCTCGAGGTCCACGCCATCGAGGGCGGTGACGGGGCCTGCCGGCTCGCCGTTCTCCGGCTTCCGCCGCCGAAGGAACTTCCGCTTCGCGTCGAACACGCGCGTCAGGCCCTTCGTCTGAACCGCTAGCGCCATGGCAGTGCCCACACACCCGCGGCATCGCCGCCGCGCTCCGACCGTGTCACGCCCGCGCCAGCTGCTTGTATCGGGTCACATACCCGGCGATTCGATTCCGCATGATGGAGGTCGTGACGTCTGTGAGCTCTGAGACCTTCGCTTTGTTGTGATCGAAGTCGTCCGTGAACGAGTCGGGGTACAGGCGGAGGAGCTCCTTGGCGACGCGCTTGATATACGTCGGCCGAATGTTTCCCATGATACACCCGTTGCTACCGCGGTGAAGCCTTTGGAAAGGAGGGACATAGATAAAGATTGTTGTCGGAACCGCGCGAATGACTCGGGCGTCGCCTCTCGACGGCGCGCGGATAAACGATTAAATAGGGAACCCAGATTCGGCTCCGTCCCCGGGGTGGGATGGCGTGGAAGAATCTCTTGCGGCCGTGGAGGTCATCCGGCAGTCCGACGGATACCTCGCCAAGGTCCAAAGCGAGCTGGGCGGGGTCCGCGAGTATCGGGGCATGACGTTCGAGTCAATCCTCGAGCAGGTGATCATCGATCTCCAGGAAGAGTTCGAGGTCCCTGAGCTTGGGCCGTGACCTTACGGGGAAGCCGTGTAGTCGTACACGCCTTTCCCGGTCTTTCGCCCGAGGCGGCCCGCGCGGACGTACTGCCTCAGCAGGGGTGAAGGACGGAACTTACCATCGCCCGTTTCCCGGAACAGCGTCTCCATCGTATCGAGTCCGATGTCCAAGCCCGTGAAGTCGGCGAGCTCGAACGGACCCATGGGCATGTTCGTGCCGAGCTTCATCGCCTTGTCGATGTCCTCCGCCGTCGCGACCCCTTCCAGGAGGAGGTTGAACGCCTCGTTCATCATCGGGACGAGGAGACGGTTCACGACGAAGCCGGGCGCCTCCCTGACCTCGACGGCCTCCTTCCCGAGCTTGAGACAAAACGACTTCGCGAACGCGATCGTGTCGCTTGAGGTCTCGCTTCCGCGGATCACCTCGACGAGCTTCATCACGGGTGCGGGATTGAAGAAGTGCATCCCGACGAACCGGTCCGGGCGCTTCGTGGAGGCCGCCATCTCGGTGATGCTGAGGGAGGAGGTGTTCGACGCGAAGACCACCTCCGGCGGGCAGCTGCGCTCTGCTTCCGCCCAAACCTGCTTCTTGAGCTCCATCTTCTCCGGGACGGCCTCGATGACGAGCTGCGCCCCTTTCACCGCGGACGCGACGTCGGTCGTGCCCTGGATCCGAGCGACGACGGCGTCGACCTCGGCGGCGGTCATCTTCCCCTTCTCCACGCGCTTCATCAACGGCCCCCGGATGCGCTTGAAGCCCGCGTCCACGAACTTCTGCTCGATATCTCGCATCGCGACCGCGTATCCGGCCTGGGAGCACACCTGGGCGATCCCCGCACCCATCGCTCCGGCGCCGAGCACGCACACCTTCTTGACGTCCTCGACCTGCATTGCGCCCGCCCCTGGGAGGGAGCCCCCGATGGGGACGCGAGGTATTTGAGGGCTAAGGCTGGCTCGTCCCGCGGGGCGGGAACCTAGATGGGATGTTCGGCCGTTCCGCCCGTGTGCGTCGTGGCCCACAAGCAGCGATTCTCACCGCCATCGTTTGCGTGTCGTTCGCGTCGGTCTTCATCCGGTGGAGCGCATCGCCCGCGCTGACAATCGCCCTCTACCGGATGGGGTTCGCAACCGTTCTCCTGTCGCCGTTCCTCACGACCGCCAAAGGCGCACAGCTTCGCACGCTCACCGTCCGCGACTACGGCCTGCTGGCGGTGGTCGGGTTCGCACTGGCGGCGCACTTCGCGACGTGGATCCTCTCCCTGCGACTGGTGGACGTCGCGACCTCCGTCGTGATCGTCACGTCCCATCCGTTGCTCGTTGCGGTCGTGTCCCACTTCGCCTTTCGGGAACGCGTGAGTCGCTCGGCAATCCTCGGCATCGGCGTCGGCTTTGGCGGCGTTCTCGTGATCGCGCTCGCCCAAGCCGGACGCGGTTCGAACCCGCTTCTAGGAAGCTTCCTGGCCTTCCTGGGGGCAATCGGAGCGGGGGCCTATCTCTTGGCGGGACGCCGGCTTCGTCCACGAATGGACCTTGCACCTTACGCAGTCAACGTGTACGGATTCGCCACCCTGTTCCTCGTCCTCTTCTCCGTCGTCGCCGCCACCCCGGTCGTCATAACCACGGACTTCGCGAGGGAGATGGTGCTGTTCTTGCTCTTGGCCGTGGTTTCCCAAATCGGCGGGCACACGCTCTACAACTACGCGCTGCGCCACGTCAGCGCGACTGTTGTTTCCACGAGCCTGTTAGGAGAACCGGTGGGGGCCTCGATCCTCGCGTTCCTCCTCCTCGGGGAGGTCCCGGGGTGTTCTGGCGGGGCGTGTCCCTCGTCGACCACGTTCCTCATCATCGCCGGCAGCGCGCTCGCCTTGGCGGGCATCTACCTCACCGCTCGGAGTTCGGGCGGGACGCAGACCGACGTCCCTTGATCGCCGCTCAAGCTCTCGAGCGTGCGCTCATCGACGGAAAAGGAAAAGGGAAAAGGGGAGGGGCGTCGCCCCTCCGTTCTCGTCTGCCGTCCTACGCGAGGTTCACGAGGACGAACTGCATGTCCACGCCGTCCGTCGGCGCGAAGTGCGACGCGTACCCGCGGGAGTTGTCGTCGTCGAGGACGATCAGCACCACGTAGTACATCGTCTGCGCCGGGTCGAACGCGTGGACCGCGGAGTCCTGCACGTGAACGCCCGTCGGGCCCAGCGGGGACCGGCCGGTGTTCGCCGCGCGGTTGAAGTACGGCTCGCAGTACCCGAGGAACTGCGGGCCGGCGAGCACGCCCGTCACGGTCGTGCCGCCCGCGTTGCAGTGCACGTCGATCGCGTAGTCCGACGAGGGCGTCGTCGGCGTCACGTACGGCGTCGCGCCCGTCGCGCCCCACACCCACAGGAACGCGAGGTCGTCGCTGCCGACGTCGCCGGCCTGCGCGGAGAAGTCGATCCGCGCGCCCTGGCCGGAGTCGAGCAACGCCTGCTTCAGCCCGGAGACGTCCACGGCCTGCGTGCCGGGGGACGCGAGGTCCACCTTCACGGTCACGGTCCCATGGCCCGGGTTCACGGGGTCCCGCCACGGCTGGAAGATCAGCCACGTCGGGTTCGACCCGCCCGCAGGCGCGGCGTACGTGAGCGTCGCGGACAGCGTGTGCGGCGCGAGCACGTCGACCTTGAACAGCCCGCACTTCTCCGTCGTCGGGTTCGGCGATCCGCCGTCCCGCGTCGCGCTCGTCGTCGCGGCGAGCACGCCGTCGGAGTAGACGTTCAAGGTCACCGTGTTGCCGCCCGAGCCCGAGACGCGGACGCACACCTGCGTCGCGATGAACGCCTGGATCGACGACCGGTCGATCGTCGGGTCCACGTTGTTCACGGTCACGGTCACGAACTTGTGCGCGAGGAACGCGCTCGGCAGCACCTGCGTCGGCCGGTTCCCGGCCGCGTCCCACACGTAGCCCATGTCGTCGTCGATCAGCGAGACGTCGACCGTGTACACGCCGTTGTCGCCCCACGTGTGCGTGAAGTCCGGCACCTTCGGGCTCGGCAGTCCGCCGTGCGCCCATCCGATCAGGTTCCGGAACAACATGCCCGCGTCCGCGCCGGACGTGTGCGCGAAGCCGCCGAAGTGGCTCGTTCGCGCGCCGGTCGCGAGTTGCTTGACCCCGACCGCGGTCGTCTGCTCGCCGCCCCAGTTCGCGAGGACCACGCCGCCCGCTGTGGTCGTGAGCTTCGCGTCGTGGATGAACAGGCTGCCCACGCCGGTGCCCACGCCCACGAACGCGTCGTGGTTCGGGTCGAGCTGGTCGATCGAGCTCGTGCCGGGGAACAGGTAGTTCGCGCGCTTGAACGGTCCGTAGTTCTGGTCCATGTACCGCCCGCGGATGCTGAACAGGTCGTTGCCGCCGCTCGTGCAGTAGACGCACATCATCGTCATCACGCCGCCGCGGCCCGAGTCCACATAGTCCGCGAGGCGGTCGCCCACCTGTCGGCGGGCGAGGTCGAACGGCGCGTACGAGAAGTACGCCCAGTTCGTCGCGACGATGATCACATCGTATTGCAGCATGGTCGCTAGCGTGGGCGCCGTCGGAAGGGCCGGGTAGTTGATGTAGTCGAACGTGTCCACCGCGGACACGTCGTCCTGCGCCAGCAACTTGCCCGTCAGGTCCTGCAGGTCCGCGCACGTCGCGCCGATCAGCCCGAGGCACACCGTGTGGATCACGAGCACCTTGAACCGCGGCGGGGCGAGCGTTCCCTTGTACACCCAACTCGTCGGCGTCCCGTCGTCGAAGTTGAACGCGTACGCGAACCACTCCGTCGGCTGGATGAGCGCCGGGTCGCTGATCCTGAACCCGCTGAACAGCAGGCTCTGTGCCTCGTCGCGCGTGGCGGTGTTGAACCCGCCCGTGAGCGTCGGGGGCACGTTCGCGATCGTGACGACGCCGTCTGCGCTGCCCAGGCCGTGCCAGATGAATCCGTTGATCCCCGTGATCTGGACGTTGTCGAAGAACCACCACCAGTCGTCATTGCTGACGTACCGGTAGCGGAGCCGCACGTCCGATTGACCGCCGAGGGCGAACACGTCGAACGTCACCTGGCCGGTGAATCGTCCGGGGTTGTTGTGGTTGAAGGTGTGGATGTTGATCGGGTACGTCGCGCCGCCGTCGATGGACGCCTCGATATACCCCGTGGAGGTACCGAACGGGTAGTCGCCCGCCCAGTTGTGGTACGCGGAATACCGGAGCGCCAAGAACGACGCCGTGTTGAACGAGGGCGTCACGAGGTTCGAGGTTCCGCTACCCGTCCCGTACAGCGGGTCGTTGTAGTAGAACCAAATGTTCGGACCGCGGCTCCCGAAAGTGCCGTCCAGGTTGCACGTCCAGCCGTATGGGTTGGGGTTCGACGTCCACGAGGGTGGGAACACGCTCGTGATGTAGTACGCGCCGTTGCACTGGGACGTCGTCTCGAAGTTCTGGAAGTACAGCTGGGAGCTGCCCGTCACCGCGACGTTCCCCTCGCTGTCGTCCTTGACCTCGACGGTCACAGGATAGGAGTCCTGCGGCGTCGTCGTCGGCATGTCGTCGACGAACGTGTACGAGAACGGGTCCAGCGCAATCGGCATCGGCTTGACCGTCGGGTCCGGCTGGCGCGAGGCCCACCGGATCGCGTTCACGACCATCCTCATGAAGTCGCCGCTCATGCCGTATCCCGGCACAGGGAAGTAGTTGAGCCCGACCATGCGCGCCCCGTTGGCGACCACCGGGTTCGTGTTCGTCGCCGCGAGGACGCGGCCGGTGTTCCAGTCGGCGACCCGGGTCGCGCCCGGGTTCACCGACGTGAGATCGCCGACGTAGTTCGCGGCCGCCATCGACGAGACGCCGTCGAGCAGCGGGTGTCCCGGCACATAGATTGCGCCGATGGACGACGTGGACGTGTAGCTGTTGCCATGTCCGACCGGGCTGTACATCTGGTCCATGAGCCGCCCGCACATGCCGCCTGCGCAGCCGAAGTTGTTCCCGAAGTCGAACATCGCGAGCACGACGTTCCCGCCCTGGTCCATGTAGTCCGCGAGTAGGTTGCCCATCGATGTCGAGTCGCTCACGAAGTAGTTCATGCTGACGACGACGACGTCGTATGTAAGCAGCTTGGCGAGCGTCGGATTTACATTGAACCCTGTCGGTCCCCAGTCCCACGCATCGACCTTGATGCAGAACGACCCGCATAGCGCCTGGATCCGGCCCTCGAAGTTCGAGGCATCCGGGCCGAGCGTGTTCAGGTCCAGGACCTTCGCGCCGCCGTTGAACTTCGACACGTCCTGCCAGGCGGTCGTCTGCCACCCGGTCGACGGCGTGAAGAACTTCCAGCGGTACTGCCACGTCTCGTTCAGGCCCGGGTCCGAGAAGTCCGCCAAGAAGGACGTCGGGTTCCCCTCGAGGCCGGGGCTCGGGCTCGATCGGATGCCCGAGACGATCGGCGCGATGTTCTGGACGTAGAGGTTCCCGGTCGCCGTCGCGACGTCCGGGAAGACGAGCGTCTCCTGCCACCGGAAGTCGACCATCATGACGACGCTCCCGCCGCCGTCCGTGGCGGGGTACGCGAACGTGGGCCCGCCGAACGTGGGCCCCCACGTGTAGAAGAAGTCCCCGACAGTGATCTTGGGAAGGTTCGCAACCGGTCCCAGGATGCCCATCCAGTACGGGTAGTAGTCGATCGACTTGTGCTCCGCGATCCGGTAGTTGTGCCCCGCGAGGAGCGTGACCGAGCTCGCGAGCGTGCACCAGTTCCACTGGAACGTGATGTCCGCTGGCGTGCACACCGCAATCGTCCCCTGCGTCGCCGTGTCCCAGATCCGGACCTGGCCGCCGTAGGAGGCCTGGTTGAACCAGTTGTACCAGCCGAGCTGCGTTGCCTTGATCGTCGACTTCGGCGTGAACTCATATCCGGAGCTCGCCGGGAAGACGTACCAGTACGGGCTCGTCGGCTGTCCGAGGTTGTCGCCGGTGTTGAACTGGGTGATCGTCGAGACGCCGTCCCAGCCCCGCACCATGACGTCGCCGAAGTACGGGTGCATGAAGAGCCAGGTGATGCTCGACAGGGTCGTCCACCGCCCGAGGGCCGGCGCGCCCGCCTGGCTCGGGTAGTCGATGATCCCGTCGTTGTTGAAGTCGTATTGGAAGAAGATGACCGTCGGGTCGTTCGAGGTGACCGTGAACGTGACCTTGTCACCCTCGGTGCCGACGTACGGTCCGCCCGCATTGATCGTGCCCGGCGGGAACGCGCCCCGGGTCCCGCTCGTGTCCGGCGTGACCTGGATCGTCCCGTCCTTCGTCTGCACGACGTGCGGCGTGACCATCATCTGCTTCTCATCCTGCTGAGTGACCGCCTTCGCCGGTGCACGGCCGTCCGAAGCAACAACTTCGGGGCTCGTCGTCTGGGAAAGCGCTCCGTTCGCGGGCTTGTCGTGCCCCGCCGCGAGCTTCTCCGCTTCCTTATTCGACAGCCCTTGCTGTGTTGCGTCGAAGGCCGACACGAGGTGTCGGTCCTCCCCACGCGTCCCCGCTGCCGGAGACGCACCCACTGGACCGGACTGCGCGTATGTCAGCCCGGCAAACGCTCCAAGCACCATCGCTGCGATGATGCACAGAGCCCCCACCATTGTTCGCCAATTCCTCATTCTGTTTGCCCCCGAAGAGGGACGACGTC
>VBMQ01000078.1:0-5587 GCA_005878375.1 Methanobacteriota archaeon
AGGGGAATCCAGTGACCTTGACCGCGACAGCCCAGGATCCCGGGAGCGATGACCTCTCCTTCGCCGTCGACTTCGGGAACGGCGACTCGCAATCCGCGATCGATTACAACAATGGGGTCGGGCCGGACCCGCCAATCAGCCCTGGCGGCACTTTCCCCTTCACCGCCACGGAATCGTTCACGACGAGGTACGTGCAGAACGGCGATTATCTGGCGACCCTCACGGCGCGCGACGATGATGGCGGAGAATTCGCCGTCCCGTTCCCGATCCACGTACGAAACGTCGCCCCCACGATTCTCCCGTTCGGACCGGCGCTGAGCGTCGAAGGGTTAGCGGGGACGATCGCCGCCACGGCGACGGACCCGGGCGACGACGCGCTCACGTTCACGTGGACGTTCGAACTCGGCCCCACGGTCACGGAGACGCTCCCTTCCACGGGATCGCCGACGACCCAGACGAGCGCTGCCAATTTCCTGTATGGGGACGACGGCTCGTTCGCGGTCACGTTGACGGTGACGGACCAGGACGGGGCGTCGACGTCCTTCACTACAACCGTAGACGTCGCGAACCTGCCCCCGACGGCCCAGATCACGCAGATCCGACAACCCGTATCCCTCGGGCTCCGCGTAGCGGGAGAAAAGTGGCACGACGTGAACGCGACGTTCTTCGCGAACGATACGATCCTCGGGTTCGCGTCCGTCGTCCGCACGCCCGGCTCGCCGGACGATCAGATGGCAGCGACCGGGTTCCTCGACCTCCCGATGATGACGCGCTATTCCGCGAAGGTCCTCTACACGCCGGCGGACGATCCGGTGAATGGGCAGCCGAACGGGGCGAATCCCGCGTGGATCGTCCTGCGGGACGGAACCGGCGCGGAGCTCCGGGTCCACCATAC
Source organism: Methanobacteriota archaeon (assembly GCA_005878375.1). Classification (GTDB taxonomy): domain Archaea; phylum Thermoplasmatota; class Thermoplasmata; order RBG-16-68-12; family EA-27; genus EA-27. Next base: position 896 of record VBMQ01000078.1, read on the forward strand.
GTTCAACGTCGAGCACCCCGGGACCTACGAGTGGGACGTCGCCCTCACGCCGTACGTCGCGCGGATGGCGTTCCGGTTGTCGGCGACCGCGACCGACGCGGGGAGCGACGACCTCACGTTCCGCTGGGATTTCGGGGATGGGAGCCCGATCGTCGAGACGACAGCCTTCAACAACGGCGTTTCCGCGGACCCCCTGAAGAGCCCGTTCGGGACGTTCCCGTTCGTCGCCACGTCCGATGTATTCCACGCGTTCGCGGACGGGACGCACCTCGTGCGCCTCGAAGTCCTCGACGACGACGGAGGGTCCGTCGCGGTCTCGGTGACGATCGTGGTCCAAGGATGAGCGGCGCGGCTCCCAATCATCAAATAGAAACGGCCGGATACGGCGGCCAACCCCCATGCCGGAAGTCAGCAACGAGTGGACGGCGGAGCTGAAGAAGGGGTCGGTCCAGTTGTGCCTGCTCGCGTTGCTGGCGGGGGAGCGCAAGTACGGGTTCCAGCTCATCAAGGAATTACGCGAGCTTTCCGACGGGTTCTTCGACGTCAAGGAAGGGACGCTGTACCCCGCGCTCCGTCGCCTGGAGGAACGCGGGTTCGTCCGGAGCGAGTGGGTCGAGCGGGAGGTCGGGGTCCCACGGAAGTACTACACGATCACGGAGCGCGGACGGTCGACGCTGCAGGAGGCGACGCGCGTGTGGGGCGAGATGGCGACGAGCGTCGACCGGATCCTCCGGGAGGGACGATGAGCGCGGTCGAGGAGTACCTCCATCGGGTCTCGCGCGGGATGGCAGGGATGGACCCGCGGATCCGCGAGGACGTCCTCCGCGAGTTGCGATCCCATCTTTCCGATGCCGCCGCGGAATCGGACGAGGCGCGCGCCGTCGCGGCCGCCGAGTTGCCGGCGATCGTCGCGGGGCGGTACAAGGCCATGTACGGGTACGGGCCACTCGTCCGATCGGGATTGGCGGGACTCGCCGGCGTGTTGGCGGTGTTCACCCTTCCGCTCGGGCTCTACGCGGGGATTGGGACCCTCTCCTTCACTCTTGCAATCGTCACCCTGATCGCCCTCGTCGCCTACCTGATGGCGGTCGCCGTGAAGGCGGGCTCCGGCACGGGATTGGCCGCGGGGGCGACCGCCGGCGTCGTCCGGATCGCCAGTTTGGCGGTGTTCCAATCGATCGCCGGCGCCGTCGTGCCCGACGCGAGCGGCCTCGGGCTGTTCGTCGCCGTCTCGGCCGTCCTCGTCCTCATCGGGTTCGTGCCCGGGCGCGCACGCGAGGCGTGGCGTCCGCCCGACGTCTCGATGTGAGCGACCTCCGGTAGTCCGCGACAATCCGGTCGTGATCGAAGGCGAGCGAGGGTACTCGCGTGGGCGATGCGAGTTTCGTGGCGGCCGCATCCGAGCCGGCCACCAGCGTGCCGCCAATCGAGCGGAGCACGTACGCGACCGAGATCGTGTGACCGCGCGGATCGCGGCCGGGGTCGCCGTACACGCCGAGGAGCCGCATGACCTCCGATTCGAGGCCTGTCTCCTCGAGGACCTCTCGCTCCACGGCCTCTTCGAGCCGCTCCCCGACCTCGACGCCGCCACCGGGGAGCGCGTACCGCCCGCGGAACGGCGGCTGTCCCCGCCGAACGAGGACGAGCCGGCCCTCGTGCAAGAGGACTGCGTCGACCGCCACCCGCGGCCCCTCGCGCCCCGTCCGCCGAGCCATCGTCCTAGGATGCGCGGGCCGCCTTAAGGTCGCCCCGCGTCCCCCGCCAACAAGTCCTGTCAATCCTGATAACGACATCCGTTCCTTTTAGACCGTCTATCCGCCCATGCGCCGGCGTGCCGATGCGGAGTGAGACGACGACAACCTCGAAGAAGGATCGGCTCAAGAAACTCGCGGGGAGACTGCAGCTCGACGAGCAGGGCACGCTCACCCTCGACGGTGAACGCACGATGGTGATCCCTGCGTCGGTCCTCACAACGATCCGCGCGGTGGGCGAGGCGATTCTCGGCCACGGCGTCTCGGGGATCCAGTATTTGGCGGGGGAGTTCTGGGGCCGCTCCGTTGGGCGGACGCTCCGGACAAAGGGCGTGGGCCGGGATGTGAAGGAGGTCTTGCGCATCCTCGGCGACCAGAGCTTCTTGCGTGGATTCGGGCGGCTTGAGATCGGCTCGCTCGACGAGGAGACGGGATTGGCGGTGTGGCGGATCTACAACTCGCCGTTCACGGAAGGCCCGGTGATCGAGGAGGCCCACCATTGCTACTTCCTCGCCGGGTTCGGGGCGGGCATCCTGAGCGTGTTGACCGGGAACGAAGTGATCTGTCGGGAGAAGCGGTGCAAGGCGGAGGACGCGCCCTACTGCGAGTTCTCGACGGAGCTCACGCCGTACTGACGATCAATCCTGCGAGGGCATCCGGACGCCGCTCTTCTTCGCGAACGCGATCGCCTCCGGGTAGCCCGCGTCTGCATGGCGCACGACGCCGAGGCCCGGGTCGGTTGTGAGGACGCGTTCAATGCGCTTCTTCGCGGCGCTGGTGCCGTCACAGACGACGAGCGCTCCCGCGTGCGTGCTGTACCCGATTCCGACCCCGCCGCCGTTGTGGACCGCGACGAGGTCCGCGCCCGCGGCGGTGTTGACGAGCGCATTCAAGATCGGCCAATCCGCGACCGCGTCGCTCCCGTCCCGCATGCCCTCCGTCTCCCGGTAGGGAGAGGCGACGGAGCCGGCGTCGAGGTGGTCGCGCGTGACGACGATCGGCCCGTGGAGCGTCCCGTCCTTGACCATGCGGTTGATGATCGTCCCGAACTTCGCGCGCTCGCCGTAGCCGAGCCAGCAGACCCGCGAAGGCAATCCCTCCCACGGGAGGAACTTCTCCGCCATCTCGATCCACGTCGTGAGCTGGCGGTTCTTCGCGAACGTCTTCGTCACGACCTTGTCCGTCGCGAGGATGTCGTCCGGTTCGCCTGTCACCGCGACCCACCGGAACGGCCCCCGGCCCTCCGCGAACATCGGGCGGATGTACAACGGGACGAATCCTTGGAACGCGAACGCGTCCTCGACGCCCGCCTCCTTCGCGTGCGCGCGGATCCCGTTCCCGTACTCGAAGACGACCGACCCCCGCTCCTGGAATTTGATCATCGTCCGGACGTGGACGGCGATCGACGCGAGCGCGCGGTTGCGGTAGTCGGTGGGATCGGTCGCGCGGAGGGCCGCAGCCTCGCCGACCGAGAGCCCCTGCGGGATGTACCCGCCAAGCGGGTCGTGGGCGCTCGTCTGGTCCGTGACGACATCGGGGACGAGGCCTCGCGTCAGGATCTCGGGGAGAACGTCCGCGCAGTTCCCGATGAGCCCTACCGATTCCCCTCGGCCTTCGCGCTTGGCGGCGTTGAGGATCGCGAGGGCCTCGCCGAGATCACGCACGAAGTGGTCGACATACGTCTTCTCCAGCCGCCGGCGGATGCGGGATTCGTCGACCTCGACCGCGAGACATGCGCCGCCATTCATCTTCACCGCCAACGGTTGCGCACCGCCCATGCCGCCAAGACCGCCCGTCACGATGAGGCGGCCCTTCAGACTCCCGCCAAAGTTCTGCCGGGCGCATGCGGCGAACGTCTCGTAGGTTCCCTGGATGATGCCCTGCGAACCGATGTACGACCAGCCGCCCGCGGTCATCTGCCCGTACATGATCAGGCCGAGCTTCTCGAGCTCGTAGAACTTCTCCCACGTGGACCACTTCGGGACGAGGTTCGCGTTCGCGATTAGGACGCGAGGAGAATTGGCGGTGGTGCGGAACACCGCGACGGGCTTCCCGGACTGCACGAGGAGCGTCTCGTCGTCCTCGAGGTCCTTCAGGGTCTTGACAATTCGCGCGAAGGCGTCCCAGTTCCTGGCGGCTTTCCCGGTCCCGCCGTAGACGATGAGCTCGTCCGGCTTCTCCGCGTTCTCGAGGTTGTTCTCGAGCATGCGGAGGATCGCCTCCTGGCGCCAGCCTTTGCAGCGGAGATCCGTCCCGCGCGCCGCCCGAATGCGCTCCACGAAGCGACGAACGCGAGCGACCGCTAAAGGGTTTCCACGCGGGCACGCATGTCCTCTAGCTCGCGCGCCCTTTCCGAGTGGCAGGAATGAGCCGCAGCGCACGCGGGGTCACCGCGAGCGCGGTCCTGCGCCCCCTCAACCGGTGGGTGGCGGGTTCCACGTCCAAGAGTAGGCCCTGGAGGGTGTCGACCCCGATCAGGCTCGCATCCGCGGGCCTCCCGAATACGATGCGGCGAGGCATGCGCCGCCCGAGGATTTCGATGTCGACGTCGCCGACGGTCCGTTGGACTCTCCGGCCGTTGGCAAGCTCGAGGACCACCTTTCCCGCGGGGGTCACGCCGAGCTCACGGGCCAGAGGGGCGGGGATGCACGTGAACGTTGAACCCGTGTCGACGAGAAGGCGGATGCGCTCCGTTCGACCCCCGCGGCCATGGAAGGTCGCCTCCGCATAGACTTCGCCCATCTTGGGCGGGGTTCGCATCGGATGCGAATATCCTTTCGGCGTACATGTAGCTTGCGTGGGCGTCGGCGAGATCAGAGCCGGGCTTCGACGAGGCTGTCGACCTCGTGGGCGAGCGCCGCGCCCCGTTCGAGAAGGGACACGAGCTCAGCTTCCGTCGCATCCCGCCACTCGTCGTCCGCGATCGCCGCCAGGTTGATGC
>VBMQ01000078.1:5613-13458 GCA_005878375.1 Methanobacteriota archaeon
CTGTGATCGCGTTCCGGTTGCCCTTCTCCGCCGCCAACTTCGCGAGGTCCAGTGCGTCGACGCACGCGCGGATCGTCTCCATCGGGACTTCGGTCGCCCGTTTGTACGCCGCCTGCATCGCCTCTTTGCGCGCCTCCCGTTCCGCGTCCGTGCCCTTCCGAAGGCGCATCGACGCCACGACGCCGTCGTACGCCTTCGCGTCCTCCGCCGCCAAATCGAGGAAGCGCTGCTGGAGCGTTTTCCCCCGCTCCTCGATTGCCGCCAACTCGGACTGCACGCCCTCGTATCCCTCCTTCCCCACCGCGAGGCTCGCGACCATCCGCGTGAGGGCCGCGCTCAGGGCTCCGCAGATCGCGGCGACCGCTCCGCCGCCGGGTGCAGGCGTCGACGCCGCGACCCGTTCGAGGAAGGACTCGAGGGATTCCACCATTGCGGGCGCACCGCCGCGACGCCCCATATAACCTCTGCTTCGTCGCGAGGACGCGCGTCCTCACACCGCCAAACGATGCTCCAGAATCTGGTTCGGGTCGAAGTGTTCGAGCTTCAGTCGTGCCTTGGGATCTGGCGGGAGCGAGTCTTGCGGGACGAGGCCGACGATCTCGGAGCCGACGACCGGCGCGCCGAGTTTGGCTGCGTGATGGGAGACCGCGGCGAACGCGGTCGCGATCGAGGTCACTTTGTAATCGACGAGATTCATACTCACCTGCACGAGTCCGCGGTCCTTCAGCTCGAACCCGAGCGCGCGCACCGCGGGGAGCCCGCCATCCTTTTCGCGCACGAACTTCGCGATCTTCTTCGCCACGGAGAGGTCGGCCGTGCCGAGGTTCACGTTGTACGCGATCAGCGGCGGCCGCGCCCCGACGATGCAGGCGCCCGCGCTCGGATGGAGTCGGTGGGGGCCGAAGTCCGGCGCGCGGTCGGGGTTCGTCGCAATCTCCGCCTTCAGCCCTTCATACTCGCCCTTGCGCACATCGGGGAGCGCTTTCCGGTCGGGACGTGTCGCCGCATTTTCGTATAGATATACGGGGATGTGCAACTCGTCCGCGATTCGTCTCCCCGTCTCCCGTGCGAGGCGGACGCAATCTTCCATCGTCACACCGGAGATGGGGATGAACGTAAGGACATCGAGCGCGCCGACGCGTGGGTGTTCGCCGCGGTGCACGTTCATGTCGATGAGCTCGGCGGCCTTCGCCGCCATCCGAAACGCGGCCTCTTTGGCGGCGTCGGGAGCTGCGACGAACGTGATCACGGAGCGATTGTGATTCGCGTCCATCTCGACATCGAGGACGGTCACGCCGGACACCGAACGCGCGGCGTCCGCAATCGCGGCGACAACCTCTTGGCGGCGACCTTCCGAGAAATTCGGGACGCACTCGACGAGGCGCGTCACGCCCTCCGAATTGGCGGGGCCGTAAAGAGCCTTGTCACTTTCGCTCCGGCGCCTGCTATGGAGGGAGCGCGCCGCTCGGGGAAAACGCTTTTATAGGCTCCTACCTTTGCGTCGCCCGCATCGGGCTTAGGCGGGAGGAGGCTTCCAGTGAACATGAAGAGTTTTGCGGTCGCAGCGCTCGCGATTGTCGTGCTTGGCTCCATCCTCGCGGTCCCCCGCGCGGGTGCGGCCCCGCCGCAGCCGTACAACCTGTACGGGATCGCGCGGGACGCGTCGGCAGCTGCGCTGCCTCAGAACACGGCCATTCGTGGGTTCATCGACGGGGTCGACTACAGCAACGGCACGGTAGTGTACGATGGTCTCGGACACTACGACATGGATACCTACGGGAATTGGATGACGGGGACCACCTCGGATACACCTGAAGTCAAGGAGGGCGGCAACCTCGGCGACCCGATCATGATCACGAGCGGCGACATGACCACGGCGGGATCCGTCTTTACCGTCAGCAAGCTATGGACCCCGGGGGACGTCATCACCCAGAACCTCGGGCTCGCGGCGGCCGCTTCTCAGCCCGCACTGCTGAAGATTGAAAGCATCACGACGCAGCCCGCGGATGGATTGACGAAATACGTCTACCTCTGCAACCCTACGGCCAATCCCGTGGACGCGACCGCATACTATCTTGAGCGGGATGCCGTCGGTTCGTTCACCGGGCCGACACACGCGATTCCCGGCCCAGCGACGATCCCGTCGGGCCTCACTCTCTACGTCAACCTCACTACGTGGATCGGGTCCGACTTGACGAACACAGGCGACGTGCTCAAGCTCGTCTGGTCGAACGGCCCGGGCAGCGCATTCAGTGGTCAACCCGTCGTCGTCGACCGGGTCGAGTATAATGCGACCGGGGGCAGCGGCACACTCTTTTGGGAGCCAGGGAACACGCTCATGAGCGACGCCTTGGCTCCGGGCGTTGGGCAGGAGATCCGCCGGGACGTTGGGTGCGGCGACACAAACAACAACTCGGTCGATTTCACACTCGGTTTCGAGCGCGGCCGGCCGGTCACCGGCAACCTGCCGCCCACCGTGACGGTCGTCGCGCCGAACGGCGGCGAGGACTGGACCGGGAACACGAACCACGTAATCCAGTGGACCCAGAGCGACGACCGGGATTCCTCCCTGACGGACACGCTCTACTATTCGACGACCGGCCCCGCAGGCCCCTGGACGATCATCACCTCCGGCTCGTTCGCGAATTCACCGAACCCGTTCTTCACGTGGACCGTACCTTGCGTTGACTCATCCAACGCGTACGTCCGGGTGTTCGCGCTCGACGCGAACAGCGGCGCAGGCCAAGACCTGAGCGACGCCGCTTTCACGATCGACTGCACGCGGCCCTCGTTGACGGCGACGGTCCCGCCAAACGGGCAGAACAACGTCGGCGTGAACACGAACATCGTCCTCACTTTCAGCGAGGCCATGAGTACCGCCGCGACCGCAGGCGCGGTGAACGTCGGCCCAGCGATCGGCGGGCGGGTCGATTCCTGGAACGGCCCGACGAACACGATCCTCACGATCACCCACGCCGCATTCTCGGGGGCCACGATGTACACGGTCACGGTCTCCTGCGCCGCCCTCGACGTCTCGAACCCGGGGAACCAGCTGGCGGGATGCACGCGCACGTTCACGTTCAACACGACGAACGCGAACGCGGCCCCGTCCGTGGCCCTCGCGAGCCCGGCGGGCGGCGAAGACTGGTCCGGCGGGTCGTCCCACACCGTCACGTACACGCTGACGGACCCGGACTCGAACCCGCTCACGGTCGACATCGAGTGGTCCTCCAATGGCGGCGGGAGCTGGAACGCGGTGCAGATGGGATTGTCTCAGGCGCCGAGCGCGACGCCGTACAACTATGCGTGGACGGTGCCGAGCGTCGACACGGTCCAAGCCCAGGTGCGGGTCTGCGCGAATGATGGCGTGAACCCGCGCGTGTGCGCGCCGAGCCCGAACTTCCGGATCGACGCGACGCGGCCTCGGGCGCCTCGTGATCCTCACCTTCAGCGAGACGATGGCACGTATCCCGACGGAGGGCGCAATCACCTTCCTGCCCTTTGTCAGTGGCCTCGTCTTCACGTGGTCGACGACCACCGTCACAGATGACACGGTCACGATCAGTCACAACAATCTCGCGCAGTGCACGACGTACACGGTAACCGTGGGGACGGGCGCCACGGACGTGTCCGCCCCCGGCAACGGTCTCGCATCTGCGAACGCGGGCACGTTCTCGACCGCCTGCGCCCCCGCCATCACGATCACGACGCCCTCGGGAAGCGAGGTGTGGTCGGGCGGGAGCACCCACAACGTCGTCGTAGCGATGACGGACACGGATGCGAACCTATTCGTTTGGGTCAACGTCTCCACGGATGGCGGGACGATCTTCGCGCCGGCGTCGGGCTTCACCCCCGGGATCCGCGCGACCACCACGACGAACCTCGCGATCACGGTGCCGAGCACGAACGCCGCGTGCGCGAAGGTTCGCGTGACGGCGCAGGACTCCACGCACCTCAATGGGATTCAGACCTCGGCTTGCTTCGTGATCGACGCGACGCCGCCGACGGCGACCTCCGTCCCCGCGGACGGCGCGACCGGGGTCAGCCTCACCGCGGACCTCACGATCACGTTCAGCGAGGCAATGCGGGCGAGCACGACGGAGCCCGCGATCTCCCTGAGCCCCGCCCCGCCGACGGGGACGCTCACCTTCACATGGACGGGGAACGCGGTCGCCGTGCACCACACGAAGCTGAAGACGAACACGCAGTACACGCTCAGCGTCGGGATCGCGGCGACGGACATCTCCGACCCCGGCAACGCCCTCACCGCCTACCAGGCGATCTTCCACACGACGTCGAACTCGGGCCTCGTCGCTACGATCACGGGTCCGGCGACGGGCAATGCGGGCGACGTGCAGACGTACGACGGGTCGACCAGCACGCCATCCGGGGAAATCACGCTGTACCACTGGGTGTTCAAGGACTCCGCGGGCGCGATCCAGGGCACGCACGACGGGACGTCGGCCTCGTTCACGTTCGGGACCGCGGGCGCGTGGGTCGTGAACCTCACCGTCTCCGACGGCGCAGGCAACTCGGCTTCCACGGAGAAGACGGTCACGATCGCCGCGAAGCAGTCCGGGGACTTCCTCAGCAACTACTGGTGGGTCCTCCTGCTCCTGCTCGTCGCGATCATCGGTGCGATCCTGTTCCTCGTGATGGGACGCCGCCGCAAGAAGGAGCCCGAGGAAGAGGAGGGAGCGTCGGCACCGTCGAAGTCGGCATCGCCGCCAAGGTCGCCGCCGAAGTCATCGGCCCCGCCGAGGGCCGCGCCGGCGGCAGCCGCGGCACCCGCTTCGGCGGGCGGCAAGCCGGCGACGATCTCGTGCCCGAGCTGCGGGACGATCGTGGACGTCACGGACACCGAGTGCTTCATGTGCGGGACGAAGCTCTGACGTCCCCGCCAAAAGCTATTTGGCGGCCACCGCCATCGGCTCGCCCTCCATGCCCACGAAGGCCCAGGACTTCAACGAGTGGTACAACGACGTCGTCGAACGGGCGGCGCTGACGGACAAGCGGTACCCCGTGAAGGGGATGAACGTGTGGACCGGCTACGGCTGGTCCGTGATGGCGCGGATCGACGGCCTCATGCGCCGGGAGATGGCGCGGACGGGCCACGAGGAGGTGAACTTCCCCCTCCTGATCCCGGAGACGGAGTTCCGCAAGGAGGCGGAGCACATCCGCGGGTTCGAGGAGGAGGTGTACTGGGTCACCCGCGCGGGGAAGAACGAGCTCGACATCCCGATGTGCCTGCGGCCGACGAGCGAGACCGCGATGTATCCGATCTTCGCCCTCTGGATCCGGAGCCATGCGGACCTCCCGCTGAAGACGTTCCAGATCGTGTCGACGTTCCGGTACGACACGAAGCAGACGCGCGCCTTCCTGCGCGTGCGTGAGATCCACTTCTTCGAGGCGCACACGGCCCACGTCGATGCGGCGGACGCGGAGCGGCAGGTCCGGGAGGACATGGAGGTCATGGAGAGCTTGGGCCGCGAGCTGTGCGTGCCGTACCTCCTGAACCGGCGGCCGGACTGGGACAAGTTCCCGGGCGCGCACTACTCGTTGGCGGCGGACGCCTGGACGCCCGGGTTGCGGACGCTGCAGGTCGCGACGATCCACCACTACCGCGACAACTTCGCGAAGGCGTACAACGTGACGTACGAGGCCGCGGACGGCTCCCGCCAATTCGTCCACCAGACGACATACGGGATGAGCGAGCGCCTCCTCGGGGCGGTCGTCGCGATCCATGGGGACGACAAGGGGGTGGCGCTGCCGCCAGCGGTTGCGCCAGTTCAGGTCGTCGTCGTCCCGATCCCGGAGAAGGGGCGGCAGTCCGCGATCCTTGACGAGGCGCGGAGATTGGCAGGGGAGCTGGAGGCGCACGTGCGGGTGAAGCTCGACGACCGCGACGTGCGTCCCGGTGCGAAGTTCTACGAGTGGGAGGCGAAGGGCGTCCCGCTGCGCCTCGAACTCGGCCCACGGGACCTCGCGGACGGCGTCGTCACGGCGGCCCGCCGCGACGCATCGGACCGGACGACCATCCCGCGCGGGGACGTCGTGCCCCAGGTGCGCGACCTCCTGTTGCGAATCCAGAAGGACATGTACGCACGGGCGGAGCGGGATATGCGGGCGCACATCGTCGACATCGCGACGCCCGAGGAGGCGCGGGAGGCGATCAATCGCTTCGGGTGGTGCGGCGACCCGGAATGTGGCCACCGGCTCGAGCAGGACACGGGCATGTCGATCCTCGGGACGCCGTTCGAGCCGGAAAGGTTCGACGGCCCGTGCATCGTGTGCGGGAAGCCCGCGACAAGCGCGGCGTACCTGGCGCGAACGTACTGAGCGTCTACGTGCCCTTGGGCGGCTCCGACTTCGGGCGCGGCTCGCGGTACAACAAGTAGCCGGTCACCCCGAATCCAAGCAGGATGATCGTGAGGGCGTAGACGCCCATGTTCTCCGCCCGCGAGAGGTCCCACGTGTTGTAGACGAGGCTCCACGAGACGTAGAAGAAGAGGCCCACCAGGATGAGGAGGAGGTAGAACCGTGCGGCGAGCCTCTTCATCGCGGGCGACTCGTCCGCCATCTCCGACGCGTACGGGGGCGGGGATTAAAAGCTTTCACGTCCGCTTCGGCGACCGCGGGCGGCGGGACTTCCCCTTCACGCCGAGCCACCAGCGGGCGAGGCGCGGGTACTTCGCGGGGTTCTCCTCCGCGTAGAAGAGGATCGCGAGGACGAGGAACGCGACCATCGCCCCGCCGATCGCGACGTACGGCCACGTCGGCATCCGTTCTGCGACGCTGAACGCCGTGTCGGGGATGAGGCCGTCAAGGTGGCCCTGCGGGAGCCCGTAGACGGAGCCGAGGTACGTCATGTTGTAGTCGCCCTCGTAGTAGATCGAACTCGGGCACGTGTCGGTGGAGTTCGCGGGCAGGCACGGGCGGGCCGCGGTCGCGAACTGCACGTCGGTGAAGTACCCGCGGGACATCATCCACGAATGGTTCATCGCCGCGCCTTCGCCGAGGTCGAACTCGAGGCGGGTGCGGACGAAGTACGAGCCTTGTTTCGTCACGGAGCCGTGGCGCGTCTCCGGGTACGTCACGACCGTGAAGGATACGACCCGCGACTCGTTCGGCCGGAAGAGAATGGTGTTGTTCGGCCCGAGGACGACCGGCTCGTAGGACTGGCCGCGGTCGATCCCGACGTCGTCGACGAAGTCCGGTCCGCCGGTCCAGTTCGCGAGCACCGGGAGGTCCACGTCGATCTCCCGGTATCGGTACACCTCGAGCCGCAGGGACACGTTCGTCATGTTCCACGGGTACGTGTTCCGGAACGTGAGCGTGAACGGGCCCCGCTCGCCCGGTGCGAGGTCCGGCGTCAGGAAGTGGTCGAGGAGGAAGCTCACGTTTCGCGGGCTGCCGATGTGATGCGCGCCGACGGTCGGTGGGAACAATAGGAGAACGAGAAAGAGAATGGGCCAGCGCCGCATCCGCGGCTCGGTAGCGCCGGCGATGCTTAAAGGATTGGCCTACGTCGGCTCTTCCGTGACGAAGTCCTCGCGGCCGGACCGGATGACGATCGCCTCGCCGTCCGGCGTGATCGTGATCTTGAACGCCGCGGGTCCGATCGCCTCGAGCACGACGTACCGGAGGCGTTCGAGCGCGTGCACCTCGGTCATCAGTGCGCCCGGGTCCGTGCCGCGGAACGCGGTCAGGATCTCGTTGGTCGTCACGCCGACCGGGCCGCGTCGATGCGCGAACCCGAGGACGCGCTCCGCGAGGATGTTGACCTGCGCCCGCGCGAGCGACTTCGCGAGCACCGCGTCGACCATCCGCTCGAGGAGCTCCTGG
>VBMQ01000076.1 GCA_005878375.1 Methanobacteriota archaeon
AATCGCTCACGGCCGCGACCATGTGACCGCAGTAGTTGCACAGGTGCTGGGTCGGCTTCTTGCCCATAATGTATCGCTGGTAGGCGATCAGGGCGACAAGCGCGATGAGCGCGGCCCCGATGATCGCGCCGACGGTCCAGCACGTCAGGGCCTCCTGTCGGGACAGGAGGTCGAGGGCCCCCGCGAGGTCCACGGGCCGCCCATCCGGGCCTCCGTATATCAAGGTGTTCCCCCAAGATTCTTGGCGGCGCCGGGGATTCGACGTCGTGAACCCGGCCGAGGTGCGCGCCCGCTTGGCGGGCCTCGGAGTGCGCGCGACGAAGGGACTCGGACAGCACTTCCTCGTCGACGAGCGCGTGGCGCACCGCCACGTCGAGTTCGCGGACATCGAAGCGCGCGACATCGTCCTCGAGATCGGTCCGGGACTCGGCGTCCTCACGGGACCGCTCCTGCGGAAAGCCGCCAAAGTGGTCGCGGTGGAGAAGGATCGACGCCTCGCTCGCGCGCTCACAACGCTCGGTCCAAATCTTCAGGTCGTCGAGGGGGATGCGCTCAAGGTCTCGCTCCCGAGTTTCGACAAGGTCGTGAGCAACCTACCGTATCGCATCTCGTCACCGATCACCTTCCGCCTCCTTGACCTCCCCTTCGGCCGTGCGGTCCTCATGTACCAGGAGGAGTTCGCGCGGCGCCTCGTCGCTCATCGTGGCGACGCGGACTACTCCCGACTGTCCGTGAAGGCGTACGTGCGGGCCCACACGGAGATCGTCGAGCGCGTGCCACGGTCCGCGTTCTGGCCGCAACCGAGAGTCGACTCCGCGATTGTCCTGCTCGAGCCACGGCCTCCGCCGTTCGCGGTCGACGAGTGGGGTGTGTTCGACGCGGTCGTCGACGCGACCTTCGCGCACCGCCGAAAGGCAATCGAGAACTCGCTGCGGCTGTCGTGGCGACGGTTGTCGTCGTCCGAGGCGGTGCTCGAGCGCACGCTCGCAACCGCTCCGTACCTCCGGAGACGACCCGAGGAATTGACCCCGGAACAGTTCGGCGAACTCGCGGACGCGATCTCGGGAGGCAAGGGTTAAATCCTCTCAGAGGTCTCTGGACACTCCTTCGGGGCGGGGAATGGTCCGGAAGAAGGTTCCTTCGGAGCTTGACAAGGCCGAGATCAAGCTCCGAACGATTCTCGACCGACGCGACTCCCTGAACGACGAGGCGAATGCGCGCCGCCAAGAGCGCGACCAACTCCACGAGCAGAAACGGGTGCTCGCCCTCGAATTGCGGACGATGAAGGACGGGCAGGGCGCGATCGTGCAAGAGCTTCGGAAGCACAAGGCCGCGCGGAACGAACTGCAGGCCAAGGCGAAGAAGCTCATCGAGATGCGGCGTTCAGTCCGCGGCAAGGCGAAAGGGGCGCGGGTCGGCAGCAGCTTGGCCAGCCTCCGGCGGGAGGTCGCCCGAATCGAAATGGAGCAGCAGACGATCCCGATGAAGCTCTCGGAGGAAAACGAGCTGCTGGACGACCTCAAAGCGAAGGTCCGCGAGATGCGGGAGCTCGAGAAGGAGAAGGGCGTCGAAGAGCAGGTGTTCAAGGAGGCGAAGGAGCTCGACGCCGCCATCGACGACCTGTTCGCCCGTGCGGACGAGGAGCACGCGCAGGTCGTTGCGCTGTCCGAAAAGGCGAACGCCGCCTACGACAAGATGACCGAGCTCGTCCAATCGATGGGCGTCCTGATCGCGGAGGCCGACAAGAAGCACGCGGAGCACCTCGAGGCGCGGGCGAAGGCGGACGAGCAGCACCAAGCCGCGCTCGAGTTGCGGGGGAAAGTCGTGCAGATCCGCGGGGCGGCCCAAGCGGAGGTGCGCGAAGCCCGCCAAATCCTGAAGCAGCAACGTCAACACGTCCGTCGGGAGCTGTACGACGAGAAGAAGCTCGACGAGTTCGCCGCGAAGGCGGTCGAATCCCTCCTCAAGAAGGGGAAAGTGGAGATCCGGGGATGAAGGGGATCGTCCTCGCCGGCGGCGAGGGCCGGCGACTCAAGCCCCTCACGCAATCACGACCGAAGCCCCTGCTCCCTGTGGCGGGGCGCCCGTGCGTGGACTACGTGCTCCGCTCCCTGATCAACTCCGGCGTCCGTGAACTCATCGTCACGACCGCGTTCATGTCCGACGCCCTCATCAAGAGCATCAGCGAGGGCCTCTCGTACGACGCGTCGATCCTGTACAGCTTCGAGGCAACGCCGGCGGGGACCGCGGGGAGCGTGAAGCGCGTCGCGAACTTCATCGACGACACCTGCGTTGTCGCGATGGGCGACGTGCTCGTCGACCTCGACGTGCGGCCACTCATCGAGTTCCATCGGCGGAGGAAAAGTGCGGCCACGATCGCGCTCACCGAGGTGGAGGACCCGACGGAATACGGCATCGTCGGCCTCGACAAGTCGGGTCGCATCCAGCGATTCAAGGAGAAACCCTCGCGCGACGAGGCGTTCTCGAACCTCGTGAACGCGGGCATCTATGTGCTCGAGCCGGACGTGATCGACCTGATCCCAGACGATCGCCCCTTCGACTTCTCGAAGGACGTGTTCCCAGCGATGCTCGCGAAAGGGTTGCCCCTCCACGGGATGAGGATCGAGGGCGCGTGGGTCGACATCGGTCGGCCGAAGGACCTGATCCGGGCGAGCCTCGACGTCGTCCGGCGGGAGGGGAAGGAGCAGCGACTCCTCGGCGTCGATCCGTTCGGTCCCGCCATCGTTGGACGGGGCCTGACCCTCGAGGAGGGCGTCCGGCTCTCCGGACCCCTGTACATCGGCAGCAATGTCCGCATCGCGCGAGGGTCGGTCGTCGAGGGGGCGTGCCTCTACGACGGCGCGGTCGTCGAGGCGGGCGCGACCGTCCGCGAGTCCGTCGTCCTTGAGGAAGCTCGGATCGGGAGGAACAGCGAGGTCCTCGGCTCCGTGCTGTCCCGAGGGTGCATCATCGAGGAGGACTCGCACCTCGTCGGCAGCATCCTCGGCGAGGGCACGACCGTGAAGGCGCATTCTCGCCTCGAAGGGGCGAGCATCGCACCGCCTTAGCCCGCCACGGGGAGAGCCGCTCGGTGGCGGTTCGCGAGGAACCGCTTCTGCAGCTCCGCAGCCACGATGATCCACGGCGCGACGAGACCGAGGGCGAGCCAGTCGGCCCAGGTGAGGGGGACCGTCGAGAACAGGGCTTGCATCGCAGGGTGGTACACGGCCAGGAGCTGCAGGGCCAAGGCGGCCGCGATGCCCCCGACGAGATACTTGTTCGTGAAGAGGCCAACCTTCGCGAGGGGCTCGCCCAGGCTCCGGCAGTTCACCGCGTTGAACAATTCGAAGATCACGAGCGACGTGAACGCGAGCGTGCGGGCGCCCTCGATTCCGTCCATCTCGAGCTTCAGTGCGAAGAGGCCGAGGGTTCCCACGAGCATGACGGACAAGAGGACCACCATCAGGAGGCGAACCTCCACGGAGATGAGCCCGGCCTTCAGGGGGCGGGGCCGGTCCGTGAGGACCCAAGGGTGGCGGGGCTCGAGGCTGAGGGAGAGGACCGCGGGCGAGGCCGTGACCATGTTCATCCAGACGATGTGGACCCCGAGGAGCGGCAGTGGGAACCCGAGGGCGAGGCACGTCACGAGGACGGCGGCCTCGCTCAGGTTCGTCGTGAAGAGGAACGCGATGACGCGCTTGATGTTCTGAAACGCCACGCGACCCTACTCGGCCGCCGCGACGATGCTCGTGAAGTTGTCGTCCGTCAGGACAATCTCGGACGCTTCGCGGGCGACGTCCGTACCCGAGACGCCCATCGCCACCCCGACGTCCGCTCGCTTCAGCGCGGGGGAATCGTTCACGCCGTCCCCGGTCACGGCGACGACATTTCCTTGGGCCTTCAACGACTCGACGACGCGAAGCTTCGTGTGCGGGGAGACCCGCGCGAAGACGTTTGTCCGGGCGAGCTCCTTGGCGAATGCAATCTCCTCGAGGCGGTCGACTTGGTCGCCGGTCAAGACTTGCGGATGGGCGCGATCAAGGATCGACAGGCGGCGGGCGATCGCTTCCGCGGTCAACCGATGGTCGCCCGTGAGCATGACGACGCGAATCCCGGCCTCATGGCAGCGGCGGACCGACTCGGCGACGCCCGGGCGCGGCGGGTCCATGAGCCCTACGAAGCCGACGAACGCGAGGTCGTGCACCGCCTCGTCGCCGAGGTCGGCGGGTAGCCTGTCCAATTCCTTGTACGCGAAGGCGAGGACGCGCAAGCCCTGTCCCGACATCTCTGCGGAGCGTTCCTCGTAGAAGGCGCGATGTTCCGGTTCGAGTGGGACCGCGTATTCCCCTTCGAGGCTCATCGTGCACCGTTCCAGGATGACCTCGGGCGCCCCCTTCACGTAGAGCTGCGGAGCCTCGCCAACGCCCTCGTAGACGGTCGCCATGTACTTCCGATCGTGGGAGAACGGGATCTCCGCGAGCCGTCTCGCGCGCTCCGCGACCGGCGTCCCGATTTGGGACGCAAATAGGAACAGCGCCACCTCCGTAGGATCCCCTTTCACCTCGAGTCCGTCGTCCCCGAACTCTTCGCGCAGGTCGTTACACAGCGAGGAGATCCGGCCCAACATCGCCAAGGGAGCCTCCGCGACGCCGCCATCCGGGGCACGCATGAGGTCAACGTCCACGCGGCGGCCGGGGAGGTACGCGCGCGATACCCGCATCCGGTTCTCCGTGAGGGTGCCCGTCTTGTCCGTGCAGATGACCGTGGCGGCCCCGAGGGTCTCGACCGCGGAGAGGCGACGGACGACCGCGTGGCGCCGAGCCATCCGTTGCACGCTGACGGCAAGCACGATCGACACGGCGGCGGGGAGTCCCTCGGGAACGATCGACACGGCCTCGCCCATGGCGAAGAGGAGGACGTCGCGGAACGGGAGCCCCCGTGCGTATCCGACCGCCAAAATCGCCAAGACCGCGACCGCGGCGACCGTCGCGATCAGCTTGCTGAAGGATCGGACTTCTTGCATCAGGGGGGACGGATCGGTGCGAACGGACTGGAGCGTCGTCGCAATCTTTCCCATCTCCGTGTTCGCGCCGGTGGCGGTGACGACGACCGTCCCGTGCCCGCCCACGACGAGGGTGCCGAGATAGACGAGGCAATGGCAATCGCCGATCGAAGCCTCGGCGCCGACCGGTTCCGTCGACTTGGGCACGGACGGACTCACCCGTGATGTGGGCTTCCTCCGCCTCGAGGCCGTGGGCCTCCACGATACGCGCGTCCGCGGGCACGGCGTCGCCCGACTCGAGTAGGACGATGTCCCCCGGCACGAGCTCCGAGGACGGGATCGAGCGGGGCACCCCGCCGCGCATCGCGAGCGCCTTGGGAACGTTGAGGCTCTTGAGCGCATTCAACGCCCTCTCCGCTTTGAACTCCTGCATGAACCCGATGACGACGTTTACGGCAACCGCGAGGGCGATGACGAAGGCGCTGAGATAATTCTGCACGAAGATCGAGAGGACCGCTGCACCGAGGAGGATCACGACGAATGGACTGAACACGAGATGGGCGAGCAGGGGGAGCGGCCCGGCCCGTTTCGCCTCGGGGAGGGAGTTCGGCCCGACGGCGTCGAGTCGCGCGCTCGCGTCCTCCTCGGTGAGGCCGTCCCGCGTCGCCCGCAGGCGCACAAGGACGTCGTCCACAGACAGGCTCTGCCACAGCTCACGAAGGTGCGCCGGGGTGGGAAGCGCCCGGCGAGGGAGAAACCTACGGGTACGCGAAGGAGAGCGTGCGCCCATCCCATCCCTTCGGAGCGCGTCATGGTGCGCGGGCGATAAAAAAGCTACGGTGAGCGATGGAGCACGACGCGCCCATCCTTCACGACGGTCTCCACAACGCGCCCGCCAATCCGGTACGCGAGATGGCGGTGGTCCGGGACATCGAGGACGAGAAGGTCCGCGCGCTTTCCGACCTCGAGGCTCCCGACCTCTCGACCCAACCCGACTGCGTAGGCGGCGTTGATCGTCGCTGCGGTCAGCGCTTCCGCCGGGGTCAGGCCCAGCTGGTGCGCCGCCAACGACGCGACGAGCGCCATCGACTCCGTCCAGCAGTTCGGGCTGAAGTCCGTCCCGAGGGCGACCGGGACGCCCATCTCCACGAAGTGGCGGGCCTTCGCGAACGGGATCCGAGAGGCGAGGCTCGCCGCGGGGAGCAGGACCGCGATCGTCCCGTGCTCCGTCATCTTCCGGATCCCCTCGGGGCTAGCGTGGACGAGATGGTCCGCACTGACCGCACCGACCTCCGCCGCCAACGCGGCCCCTCCGCCGTCCGAGAATTCGTCCGCGTGGACCTTCCCGGAGAGGCCGAGGTGCTCCGCCTCAGACAGCAGGCGCCGGGCCTGATCCCCCGTGAAATATCCGTCTTCCACGAACACATCGCAGAACCGCGCGCTCGTCTTGGCGGCGACGGACGGAAGCGCCTCGCGGACCAGGAGGTCGGCGTACTCATCCCCTCGGCCCTCGTATTCGTGTGGAATCGCATGGGCCCCGAGGAACGTGGGCACGACCGTGGCAGGGTGGGCCTCCTGAAGCCGTTCGAGCACGCTCAGGAGGCGCAACTCATCCGGGACCGACAAGCCATACCCGGTCTTCGCCTCGACCGTGGTCGTTCCGTGGGCGAGCATCGTGTCAAGCCGTGCGCGCGCGGACGTGTAGAGCCCGTCATCTGATTCCTTACGCGTCTCCTGGACCGTCAGTCCGATCCCGCCGCCGCGGGCAGCGATCTCCTGATACGACATGCCCTCCGCTTTCCACTCGAGCTCGTGCTCGCGTGAGCCCGCGAAGACGAGGTGCGTGTGGGCGTCCACGAAGCCCGGGATGACCGTCTTCCCCGCCGCGTCGATGACCTCCGAGGCGTTTTCGTATCGCCCCGCCAGCGCGCGGGATTCGCCGACATCGCGGATCACGCCTTCGACCGCGTAGAGCGCGCCGTCCTCCAAGACGCGGAGCTCTCGCATCTCTTTCCCCCGCCGGGGACGTTCGTCTCCCGCCAATGTGACGAGCTCGGCCGCATGCAGGACGAGGAGCGTCGGGGCCGGCCCTTCGGGGGGAGGCCGCGGGACCGTCCCCTTCGGCGCCAGGACCTTGTGATGGCGGCGGGCCATCTACGCACCTCGTTCGGGAGTTGTGCCGACGCTTTCCCAATCGGACCCTTTCAAGGAAGCACCATCGCCCCGCGCGGCTCAGCATGAACGATGAACGCGCGTCCTCCGGCCGCGGCGATCCCGCTCGCGGTTTCCTCGGGCCGGTCCGTCAACGCGATCATGCTGCCGCCCCCGCCCGCACCGGTCAGCTTCGCCCCGAACGACGTCGAGCGCGCAGCCACCACGAGCTTGTCGAGGAGCGGATGGCCGACACCCAGTTTGTTGAGAAGTTCGTGGTCTCGGTCCATCAAGGCGCCGGCGACTTTCCAATCCTTGCCCTGGAGCGCACGCAACCCTTGAATCGTGATGTCGCCAATCTCCTCGATCCATCGACGCGCTTCGGGTTTTCCGTCCACGAGGTCTCGCACCTTTGCGACGAGCGGACCCGTGGGCGCGTTGACGCCCGTGAATCCGACAACGAGGTCCATCGCCGGGAGCTTGCGGTGATGGAGAAACCACCGCCGGCCGTCGCGTTCCATCGACCAAAGAAGGTTGTCCTCCTTGTCCGGGGCCGCGAGGATCGCGCCTCCGGCGGTCGCTGTCGTCGTGTCGATCGGGCTCGCGCGCCCTTGCACCGCCAGCTCGACCTCAAACGCCTCGCGCGCAATCTTCCCAGGGTCGATCGAACCGCGTCGCCCGTGGACGGCGCCCAACGTCGCGACGGTGACGGCGGCAGAGGATCCGAGCCCCGAGCCCTCCGGGAGCGCGGAGCGGACCTCGAGCCACAGAGGCGACGTCTCGCCCGCCTTCTCGACCGCGGCCTTCACGTACGCGTACCGAGGGTCGTCGATCGGACGGCCGTCCGCGAGCCACTCGTCATGCGGTCGCGCGTACACCTCTGCGCGCAGGTCGACGGCGGTGGAGAGCGCCGGCTCCCCGAAGACGACGGCGTGTTCGCCGAAGAGGATCAACTTGCCGGGCGCGGAACAGCCCGCCACGTCGCACGGATGGGGAGGGACGCGATTAACGTTTCCTAGGCGACCATCGATGGCGGGCGGCCGGCGTCTTTCGTCTTTGCTTTCACCAGGTCGAAGGCGCCGTCGAAGTGGCGCTTCGCCACCGTCACCCGCTTCACGTCGTTGTCGGCGAGGGTTCCGCCCTGTAGCACGTACTCGCGGATCGCGAGCATGGCCGCCTCGTTGCACATCCCCGCCAGCTCGGCCCCCGTCCATCCGTCCGTACGCTTCGCGAGCTCGTCGAGGTTCACGTCCTTCGCGAGCGGTTTGCCCTTCGTGTGGATGGTGAGGACCTGCTTCCGGGCGAGGAGGTCCGGCGGCGGGATCAGAAGGAGCCGGTCGAACCGTCCGGGGCGAAGCAACGCGGGGTCCACGAGATCCTTCCGGTTCGTTGCGGCGATAACCGTAACGTTGTGCAGCTCCTCGAGGCCATCGAGCTCTGTGAGGAGGGCACTGATCACGCGTTCGCCGACGCCGCTGTCCATCTCGCCGCCGCCGCGCGACGCCGCAATCGCGTCGATTTCGTCGAAGAAGACGATGCACGGGGCCGCGAGCTTCGCCTTGCGGAACGTCTCCCGCACCGCGCGCTCGCTTTCGCCGACCCACTTCGAGAAGAACTCCGGCCCCTTCACGGAGATGAAGTTCGCCTCCGCCTCCGTCGCGACGGCCTTCGCGAGGAGCGTCTTCCCCGTCCCGGGAGCGCCGTGGAGCAGGATCCCCTTCGGCGGTCTCGCGCCGACGTGCTGGAAGACGGGCCCGTACTTGAGCGGCCATTCAACGGTCTCGCGGAGCGACTGCTTCACGTCCTCGAGACCGCCAATTTCCTCCCAGTGGACGTTTGGCTTCTCGATCAGCACCTCCCGCATCGTCGAGGGCTCCAGTTCCCGGTACGCCTGCAGGAAGTCGTCGCGGGTCACGGTCAGGCGGTTCAGCACCTCTACGGGGATTGCCTCGACCTCGAGGTCCATGTCCGGCAACACGCGGCGGAGCGCGCTCAGGGCCGCCTCTTTCGCAAGCGCCGCCAGGTCGGCCCCGACGTACCCGTGAGTGATCCCCGCCAATTCCTCCAGGTTCACATCCTTCGCCAGGGGCATTCCCCGCGTATGGATCTGAAGAACCTCGAGACGCCCGTCCTTGTCCGGAATCCCAATCTCGATCTCCCGGTCGAATCGGCCCGGTCTACGGAGCGCGGGATCGAGGGAGTTGGGCCGGTTCGTCGCTCCGATCACGACGACCTTGCCGCGCGACTGAAGCCCGTCCATCAGGGAGAGGAGTTGCGCGACGATCCGCCGCTCGACCTCCCCCGTCACCTCGTCCCGCTTCGGGGCGATGCTGTCAATCTCGTCGATGAAGACGATGGATGGCGCGTTTTCTTGGGCCTGCTTGAAAATCTCGCGAAGGTTCTCTTCGCTTTGTCCGTAGAACTTCGATACGATCTCGGGGCCTGAGATCGCGGTGAAATTTGCCTGCGTCTCGCTCGCGACGGCCCGCGCCAAGAGGGTCTTCCCCGTCCCGGGCGGCCCGTGCAACAGGACGCCCTTCGGCGCCTCCACGCCCAGACGCTCGAAGAGTTCCGGATGGCGCAAGGGGAGCTCGATCATCTCGCGAACCTTGCGGACCTCGGTACGGAGGCCTCCGATGTCCTCGTACGTGATCCGAGGGACCTTGAGTTCCTCCTCTTTCGCGACCTTCTCGCTGACGTGGACCTCCGTCCCAGGACCGACCATGACCGCGTCGGCGCTCGGACTCGTGGACACGACCGCAAGGTCGATCGGGCGTCCCATGACGCGGACCTGGATGATGTCGCCCCGGGTAAGCGCGCGGCCGTCGAGCATCTGCGCGAGGTACTCCTCGCCGCCCATGATCCGGAGCGGCTCCGTCGGTGCGAGGACGAGCTTCGTGGCGGGCTTGGCCACAATCTTCCGGATGCCCACCTTGTCGTCGATCCCAACGCCGGCGTTCCGGCGCAAGCTCCCGTCGATCCGAATGATCCCTCGGTTCGTGTCTTCCGCGTAGGGCGGGGCGACGATCGCGACGGTTCGGCGATCGCCCTCGATCTCGACGATGTCGGCCTCGGATATCTCCAGTGCCTCCATAACCGCCGGATCGATCCGGGCGATGCCCCGGCCCACGTCCTTCGTCCGCGCCTCCGCGACCCGAAGCACCTTTTCGCTCTCTTTCATCGCAACCCCTCTAGGCTTGACTTGTCATGAATTTGTTCGGAGAACAAAAGGAGGGAAGGGGCCGCGTCCCGAGGCGACAATGCCGTTGTTTTCTTGCGCGGCATTTTCAGCACCTCCGTGCTGGTTTTCGTGCATCATTTGTAAGCG
>VBMQ01000082.1 GCA_005878375.1 Methanobacteriota archaeon
CCCGCGGACGATCAACATCGAGAAATTGGCGGTGATCCGACTCGCGCCGGGTCGACGCGCGCTCGCCGTCGGGTGGTACGAGCCGGCGACGTCCGCCCGCCGCCATCTCGCGAAACCCCTCAAACGGGTTCGAACTCCGAATCCGGGGCGCCCGCCCGCGTGAAGCCGAAGCGGCCCCTCTAGACGTGCCCGCGGTGCGGGGCGAAGCTCACGCAGCGGGGTCCCCGCCCTTCACGTACAGCTTCTTGGAGATCCCCTCGCGCCGGTACTCGATCCGGGCGAGGTCCTCGAGCCGTTCGAGGTGGTACGACACCGTGCTCGACGTGAGGCCGAGCAGCGCCGCCGCGTCGCGCGGCGTGATCCCGGGGTTCACGCGAATCAGGTCGAGGATCACGCGCTGGCTCTTCGTCGGCTGGCCGGTCTCCGGAACGCGCATCTCGTACGGATAGAAGCGGCGGAACTTCCCGTCCTTCACGGACTTCACGATCATCTCCTTCTGCAGGACCTGGATATGGTACGCGAGGGTCCCGTTCGGGAGCTCGAGCGCCTCCTTGATCGCGTTGTAATGGTCCCCGGGGTTCGCGACGATGTACCCGCGAATCATGCCGCGCGTCTCGTGGTCGAGGACCTTCTCATGCCGGAGCCGCGTGTAGAGCGGGAGGAACAGGAACAGGAACGCGGTCTTTCCCCTCTCGGTCGCGACGAACACCGCCAGGCCCGAGGCCGACGCGGCGAGGCTCGCCGTCGCATAGACCGTCGCCGGTGGAATCGGTGCGGGACGAACGACCAGAGTGGCCGACGTGGAGACATCGCCGAGAGCGGCGCCGTTCGCGCTCGTATACGTGAGCTCCGTTTGGATGTCCGCGCGGCCGGCGGCCGATCCCGCCACGAGGATCTCCACAGAGTACCCGCCAGGGGGGAGGTACGAGAAGTCCCACGCGTACTGTCGCCCCGTCACCGACGAGGGCGGATTCCCGCCAACCCAGGAAAGGCCCACGGGCAACGCGACCTGCAGCCGGGCGGATCTCGCGGCCACGGAGCCCTCGTTCGCGAAGCGCACGGTCAGCGTCGCGGTCGCGCCTTCGACGACCTCGGGCGAGAAATCGACCGTCGGCGCGAAGAACATGGGCCTCGAGACCGCGGCCGATCCGCTGGCGGTGATCGTCGTCCAAGCCCCCACGCGGGACGTGTAGCCCGCTTCCGCGGCCCAAGCGATCGTCGCACCGTCGGGTGCGTCCGTGGAAATGTCCTCCGTAACCAGGAAGGCATGGAAGCCGGGAGGCATGTCGGCGAACACCCACGTCCCCACCCCGACCGCGCGTCCGTTGAGGATCGCCGCATTGTCCGTTCGGACGTGAGTCCACGCGGACTGGGGGAGCGCCACGGTCACGACGGGGATGTCGCGAACTCCCGAATTGTCGAGCTGGATCGTGACGACGGTCGACTCGCCGGCATTGGCGATCGGCGGGGCATCCACGGACATCGAGAGCTCCGGGGCGACGACGGTACCCTGCGCCGTCGCGGCGATGGCGGGGAAGTCCCACGCGTGTTCGTTCGTGAAGTCGAGGGTCGCCGTCGGGGAGAGCAACAGTCCGTCCGTCGCCGTCGGAGCCACGGATGCCGAGATCGTGAACTCGTAGGACCCCGGGGGGATCGTGGCAAAGACGTACTCGGCGGTGTGCGCCGTCGATGCGGCGAGACCCCCGCCAATCGCAGTGGTGTTCCCGATCGTGTCGCTCGCGTACGCGCGCATTCCCGGGAGCGAAACGGGGAGGGAGGCGGACGTGGCATCGGCGTTGCCGCGGTTCTCGAACGGAAGCCGGTACGTCACCGTCTCGCCCGGCCCGGCCGTGTCGCGATCCGGAAGCAGGAGGAGGGTGAAGGCGGGTGCGCGCGCGATGAATCGCCCAACGACGGGCGTGCCCCACGTGCCGTCCCCGTTCTCGCCGTGGACGAAAACGAGGTGCTCCCCGAACGCCGTCGGGAGGACGCCCGACCAGGTGACTTGCATCGAGGGGACGCCCCAGGGTCCGGTCATGCTGATCCCGCTCGTGTAGGGCCCGGGGGCGTCGAGGAAGAATTCCGCGCGGACGATGGGCTTATGGAACCAATCGATCAGGGTCGCGTTGATCGTCGTGAGTCCGCCCTCCGTCACGTTGGCGGGGGCGACGTCGACGGTCAGCGTCTGTGGTCCCGTCGTCGTCGGGTCGCTGATCACGAACGGGACGTTCGCGTACGGCCCCCAATTCCCCGCGGAGTCCCGCGCATGGAGGAAAAGCGAATGCGTTCCCGGGGCGAGGCCCTGCGTGAAGAAGTCGTAGGAGCCGCTCCAGTTCACATCTTCCACGCTCGAGTCCCACGGGGGCGCCTCAGGCAACATCTTGAACGGCGTCCTCGATCCGTTGGAGACGTAGTCGACCGAGAATTCCGCGGCGACGACGATCGATTGGTCGTCCGTGGCCGTCGCTCGAATCAGCACGGAGTCGGGTGCGACGGGAAACGGAACCCTCACGTTCGTGATGACAGGACCTTGGGTGTCCGCCAGCGGGGTCGGTCCGGCGGTCATCGCCCCGACCGGGAGCGCGGCCCAAAGGAGGGCGGAGAGGGCGGCCGCAGCGAGAACCCCGAGCGGAAGGCGGGGGCTTCCTCCCGGGACGGGGCGACCGCGCCTTCCCCAGCCCATGCGCAACCTAGGGGTCTCCCGGCTCCATACCTTTAGTGGTCCAATCTTCAAAGTCGTCCTCGGGCATAGAGGTGGGCGCCGTATAAAGGGTTTGCCCGAGCGCCTCCTTCGCGGCACGCCGAATCGACGCCTCGAGGATGTCGAGGCCGGTGTCCATGAGCGCGTCCGGGATGTTGAGCGCAGGGATGTACCGGATGGCGGACGAACCTGCGGACAGAAGGACGAGTCCGTGCTTGAACGCGTCGAGGACGATCTTGTCGCGGAGTTTCGGCGCGGGCGCCTTGGTGTGGCCGTCCGTGACGAACTCCGTCGCGCGCATGAGGCCCACGCCGCGATTCTCGCCCATGATTTCGTAGCGCTCCTTCATCTCCTCGAGGCGGCGGTGCATGTGGGCCCCCAGCCGTTCCGCGTTCGCATAGAGCCGCTCCTGCTCCAGGATGTCGAGGACGGCGATCCCCGCCGCGCACGCGACCGGATTCCCGCCAAACGTGTTCGAGTGGACGCCCTGCTGCCCGAAGTCGAGCCGCGCGTCGAAGATCGTAGCGCCGATCGGGATCCCCGACCCAAGGGACTTCGCGAGCGTGATGATGTCCGGCACCGCCTTCGTGTGCTCGACCGCGAAGAGCTTCCCCGTGCGGCCCATCCCGCTCTGGACCTCGTCCGCGACAAGGAGGGCGCCGTTGTCCTTCGTGATCTTCTCGATCCGCTCGACCCATCCGGGCGGCGGGACGACGTACCCGCCCTCGCCCTGGATCGGCTCGAAGAACGTCGCCGCCAGATCGCCCGGAGGGATGACCGTCTTCATGTACAGGTCCTCGATGATGTTCGCGCAGTACAGGTCGCACGACGGGTACGTGAGCTTGTACGGGCACCGGAAGCAGTATGCGTACGGCACGTGGACGGCGCCGGGCATCATCGGCGAGAACCGCGCCCGCTGGACCGCCTTGCTCCCCGTGAGGGCGAGGGAGCCCATCGTGCGGCCGTGGAACCCGTGGAGGAACGCGAGGAAGAGCGGCTTCCCGGAGTGGTGGCGGGCGAGCTTGATCGCGGCCTCGTTCGCCTCCGTCCCGCTGTTCGCGAAGAACACTTTCTTCGGGCGGGCCCCGGGCGCGAGGTCCGCGAGCCGCTCCGCGAGGCGCGTCTGCACGTCGTAGTAGAAGTCCGTCCCCGCGAAGTGGGTGAACGCGTCGACTTGTGCGTGGATCGCGTCGACGACCTTCGGGTTCGTGTGCCCGACGTTCGTGACGCTGACGCCGCACGTGAAGTCCACGTACGTGTTCCCGTCGACGTCCTCGACGACGGATCCGTGCGCGCGTTTGACGACGAGGGGGCTCGCCTTCGTCGTCGTGGCGATCCACCGGCCGTCCCGCGCGAGGACCTTCCGGGCGTTCGGCCCGGGAGGGGACACCTTGATGTTTGGCGCGTTCACGGGGGTCCCGGCCGTGCGTACCCCCCCGCTCTATAAAAGGGATGGGTCCGCGGTGCGGCCGATGATTCTTGCGGGAGGGCCCGGGCGCACGAGGGAGGGTCAGCCGCCGATCCGGAACATGCCAGTGCCGCACACCGGGCACTTGCCCTTGAGCGCGGGCTTTCCGTTCTTGAGGGTGACCTTCTTGGCGTCCTTGATTTCGCGCTGGGTTCTGCACTTCACGCAGTATCCTTTCACCATGGGAGGCACCTTTGGCGCGGCACGGGGCAAGCCCCCCTTAAGCGTTCCGAAGCGCGTGCGTCACCCATGCCTTTTTATGGGGTTCGCGCTTGCCGGCGAACCGCGGATTTCGTGGCGATTCGCTCCGTTTTGGACCGTTTGGGCCGCCCGAAGGTTTAAGAGTGGCCTCCACTACCAACGGTCCTGGTGATTTCATAGAGCTTACTCGATTCGAGCACGCACGCATGGTCGGCGCCCGTGCGCTTCAGATTTCAATGGGCGCTCCGCCGTTGATGGCGACCGCGGGCGCGAGCGCCATCGACATCGCGATCCGCGAGTACGAGGCCGGGCTCATCCCGATGACGATCAGTCGGATCATGTATGCCCGCCATTGAGGAACTTCGGATCCGAACGATTCTCGACAGCCGGGGGAACGCGACCGTCGAGGTCGACGTCCGTGCTGGCGGCGTTGTTGGGCGCGCTGCGGCGCCCTCCGGGGCGAGCACGGGGACGCACGAAGTCGCGGCGTGGCCGAAGGGCGGGGTCGACGAGGCCGTGCGACTTTTCCGCAAGGAGATCGCCGCCAAACTGAAAGGGATGGATGCGGCGGAGCAGGAGGCGGTGGATGAAACCCTTCACAGGATTGACGGCACCGCCAAGTTCGCGCGGATTGGCGGGAACGTCTCCACCGCAACGTCCCTCGCGGTCGTGAAGGCCGCTGCGGCGAGCGCTCGGAAACCGTTGTTCGCATACCTCGGCCCGAACCGCTCTTTCCCGTTTCCCCTCGGCAACGTGATTGGCGGGGGACGCCACGCGATCGGGGGCACGGACATCCAGGAATTCCACTCCCTCGCGCAGAGCCCGAGCCCGTCGAAGTCCGTGTTCGCGAACGCGGCCGTGCACAAGCTCGTGGCGGGGATGCTGTCGAAGCGTCTTCCGGGCGAGGCGATTGGGAAGGGGGACGAAGCCGCGTGGGTTGCGAAGCTCTCGAACGAGGAGGCGCTCGCCGTGCTCGGAGACGCCTGCCGCGAGGTCTCGAAAGAGACGGGGGTACCGTGCGCGCCCGCCCTCGATTTGGCGGCGTCGGAATTCTTCCGCAACGGGAAATACGTGTACAAGGAGCGGACGTTGAGCCCTGACCGCCAGGTCGAATTCGTGGCGGGGTTGGTCGAAGCGCACGATCTCGCGCTCGTCGAGGACCCGCCTCACGGAGATCGTGGGGGACCGGTGCGTCGTCGTCGGTGACGACCTCTTCGTCACGGACCCGGCGCGCCTCCAGAAGGGTATCGACGCAAGCGCCGCCAACGCAATCCTTATCAAGCCGAACCAAATCGGCACGCTCACCGACACGCGCGCGACGGTCGCGCTCGCCGCGAAGGCGGGGTACGAGACGGTGATGTCCCACCGGAGCGGGGAGACGACGGACGACACGATCGCCCATCTGGCGGTCGCGTTCGGCTCGTACGCGATCAAGACGGGCGCGGTCGGCGGGGAGCGGATCGCGAAGCTCAACGAGCTGATCCGCATCGAGGAATACATCGGAGGCTAAGAGTGGAGTCCGAGGCGGAAGAACAGCGCGCGGAAGGGCTGCTCGTGCCCGAGGACACGTACCTCACGAGCGGCGTCCACATCGGGACGCAGCAGAAGAGCGCGAGCATGAAGCCGTTCATCTACAAGGTGCGGACGGACGGGCTGTATGTGCTAGACATCAAGCAGACGGACACCCGCCTCCGCGTCGCTGCGAAGTTCCTCGCGCGGTTCCCGCCGGAGCGGATCCTCGTCGTCGCGGCCCGGCAGTACGGCCAGAAGCCCGCCAAATCGTTCGCTCAAACGATCGGGGCGCAGGTCTTCGCGGGGCGGTTCGTGCCCGGGACGATGACGAACCCGAACCTCATGCAGTACACGGAGCCCGCCATCCTCCTCGTCACCGATCCCGCCGCGGACCAGCAGGCGCTGCGGGAGGCGATGAACATCGGGATTCCGATCGTCGGGCTGTGCGACGCGAACAACGAGACGCGGTTCGTGGACCTCGTGGTCCCGACGAACAACAAGGGGCGCCGGGCACTCGCGACGATCTACTGGCTTCTCACCCGTGAGGTCCTGAAGGCCCGAGGGACGGTCGAAAGCGACGAGGCGTTCACGCCGTCGATCGACGACTACGAAGCGCAATTGTAGGAAGCGGCCCTCGGTGCACGAGAGCCTTTAATTGCCGACCGAGAGGTACCCCGCCCGAGGGAGTCGCATCGTCCGCTACCCCGCGGTGGCCGGTGCCTTCTACGCCGGTAGCAAGGAGGCGCTCGTCCGCCAGCTCGAGGCCGCGTACCGCCATCCGCTCGGCCCCGGCACGGTGCCGGTCGCCGCCAAAGGACCACGACGGATCAAGGGTCTCGTCGTCCCGCACGCGGGCTACATGTACTCGGGCCCGGTAGCGGCCCATTCGTTTGCTGCACTCGCCGCGGACGGACTGCCGGAACATCTCGTCATCTTGGGTCCGAACCACCACGGCATCGGCGCGCCCGTCGCCCTTTGTCCTGAGGACCATATCACCCCGCTCGGGACCGTCCCGTACGATTCGTCGATTGGGAAGACCCTCGTTGGCGGCGTGATCGAGTCCGACGCCGCGGCGCACCGCGAGGAGCACAGCATCGAGGTCCAACTCCCGTTCCTTCAACAGCTCAGCCCGAACGTGACGTTCGTCCCGATTGCGCTCGCGTTCCAGGAGTGGGAGGTCGCGAAAGAGGTCGGCGACCGCATCGCGAAGGCGTTGGCGGGGAAGGACGCAGTGATCATCGCTTCCTCGGACTTCACGCACGTCGGCGCGAACTATGGGCAGATGCCGCCGAAAGGGATGGGCGTCGGTGCGTTCGCGCACAAGCAGGACGCGATCGCCCTGGGGAAGATTGAGTCGATGGACCCGAGGGGCCTGCAGACGGTCGTGCACGAGCACGAGATCACGATGTGCGGCTATGGGGCGGTCACGGCGATGCTCGTCGCCGCCAAATCGCTCGGGGCCTCGTCGGCGGAAGTCCTGAAGTACGCGAGCTCCGCGGACGTCACGAGCGACCGGCAGTTGGCGGTGGGGTACGGCGCGGTCGTCGTCCGCTGACCCCGTTCCCTCCGAACCATCTTCGGTTCAACTTCGCTTCACCTTCGCTTCGAAGCGTTCCTGGTCTCGCCGTCGATCCACCGCCCGTACGCCGCCAGTGCGGGGCCCATGTCATAGGAGACGAGGCACGGGATTTCGTACGGGTGAACTTTCTTCGCCTCCGCGATCGCGCGCCGCACCGCGGTCTTCCGCGTCTTGCAGATCGCAACCGCCTCCGTCTCGTCGACGACCTTCCCCCGCCAGCGGTAGAGGGAGCGCACGGGGAAGATGTTCGCGCAGGCGACGAGCCGCTTGCCGAGCAAGTGGCGGGCGATCCGCGCCGCGTCCGTCATATCCTTGGCGGTGAAGTAGACCATTGCGTGCATGCTCCGGAACCGCCCTTCGGCTTAATGATTCTCAGGCCGGATATTGTCGGCGGTGCGTTCTTAACCCACCCGAAACAGAAAGAAGAGGTCGTGCCCATCGTCACCCTGACGGAAGTGCGCGCGGCCCTGAAGGCGACGGTCGGACGGCGGGGAATGTCGGACGGGGAGATCGACGCCCTCGCGGAATACGTGTTGAGCTTCTTCGGCTACGAGTCCGAGGTGATC
>VBMQ01000079.1 GCA_005878375.1 Methanobacteriota archaeon
TCTCGGACTCGGACAATGTGTCCGTCGACATCGTGAACCGGCCCCCGATCGCGGCGGCGGGACTCGATCAGAGCGGCCCACGGAACATGATCGTAACGTTGAACGGAACCGAGAGTTCCGATGACGACGGCGACTCGTTGACGTTTGCGTGGAACCAGCTCGCAGGGCCGCCCGTTACGGTAGCGGGGGCGGACACGGCGCAGCCGACGTTCACCCCGAGCGACCCGGGCAACTAGGCTGGGGCGGATCCTCGACCGACGCGGTCACGGTGGTCGTGGCGAACCAAGCCCCGATCGCGGACGCGGGCGTGGATCGCACGGCGTTCAAGCGCGCCCCAATCGCGCTCGACGGGAGCGGCAGCGCGGATCCCGAGGGCGATCCACTCGCGTTCTCGTGGCGGCAGACCGGGGGCCCCGTCGTCGGAATCGCCGGCGCGACGACGTCAACTCCCGCCTTCTCCGCGACCGCCTCGGGCACGTACGCGTTCCTCCTCACGGTCTCCGACGGATGGGGAGGGACGGCGAGCGACAGCGTGAGCATCGTGGTCGTCAACCGCCCGCCGACCGCGGACGCGGGAGTTGACCGGACGGTGTTCAAGCGGACCGCGGTCGCGCTCGACGGCCTCCAGTCCGCCGACCCGGACGGGGACGGACTCGCATACGCGTGGACGCAAGAAAGCGGCCCCCACGTCACCCTCACCAACGCGGACCACGCCATCGCAACGTTCACGCCGGTCGCCCTCGGGACCTACACGTTCCGGCTCCAGGTGAACGACCAGGACGGCGGCATCGCCGAGGATGCGGTCCAGATCACGGTGCAAGGGGTCCCGCCCGCGGCGCGGCTCCTCGTCAGCCCCCTCGTCGCACGCGCGGGCGCGTCGATCGGGTTCGACGGCCGAGGCTCTTCCGATCGGGACGGCGTCATCGTCGACTTCTCGTTCTCGTTCGGGGATGGCGTCGTCATCCGAGGGACGGACGCCGTGCGGTCCCACACCTACTCCGAGCTTGGGAGCTATCAGGTGAGGCTGACCGTGACGGACGACGACGGCAACGTGAACGAGACGACTGCGTCCGTGGAAATCGTCTCGGCCGCCCCCGCCATCCTGAACTTGAAGCCCCTCGTCGCGGCAGTCTTCGCGGCCGTCCTCGTCGCCGCCGGATCGTGGTCCTCGAGGCGACGACCGTACCGGACGAGTGGAGGTCGCGCGTCGGCCGGGATCGCGTTCCTCCGGACCTCGCTCCCGTTCGTCCTCGCGGAGATCGCGACGGGCGTCGTGTCGTATTTTACGGGACTCTTGACGATCCCGCCGCTCCTCGGGCTGGGCACGGTGGTCGATGGCGCGATCCTGGGTGCGGGCGTCGCGCTGGCGGCGATGAGGGTGCGGCGCTCGAAGCAGACCCGGCCTACGGCCGCCGGAACGCGGTGACGAAGATCGCCGGGCGGCCCGAGAGCGCCTCCTACGAATCCGCCCCGCCTACGGGCCGTCTTACGTTCCGTAAAGGGGAAATGGAATCGACGCGTGTTCGCGGCGATGGACCCCGCGAGCGGCGACGGCCGGACCGCACTCGTCACGGGCGCGAACCGGGGGCTGGGACTCGAGACGTGCGTCCAGCTCCGTGGACTCGGGTTCCGCGTCATCCTGACGAGCCGACGGAAGGACGAGGGGATCGCGGCGGCGCGAGGCATCGACCCGAGCGGGACGACGGTGCTCCATCATCCGCTCGACATCACGAAGGCGGAGAGCATCGCGAATTTGGCGGCGGACCTCCCGGCACTCGCATCCCGCGTGGACGTCCTCGTGAATAACGCGGGCATCGGGTCGTGGTCGTCCGACCCCGAGAAGGACCGACGGACGATCGCGACGAATTACCACGGGTCGCGCGACGTCACGGATGCGGTCCTCCCGTTCCTGCCCGAGGGCGGACGGATCGTGATGGTGTCGAGCGGACTCGGCGAATTGTCCACCCTCGGCCCGGGACCCCGCGCTCGGTTCTCAGACCCTGCCCTCACGCGTCCCGCGCTCGAGGCGCTCGTCGCGGAGTACCTCGCCGACCTCGACGCGGGGGATCCGAAGAGATCGGGATGGCCGTCCTCGTATTCTGTATCGAAGGTCGCCCTGAATGCGTTGACGAAGATCCTCGCCCGCGAGCTCGCGCCGCGCGCGGTCTCCGTGAACGCCGTGTGCCCCGGATGGGTCCGCACGGACATGGGCGGCCGCAGCGCGCCGCGTAGCGTGCCGGTCGGGGGACGCTCGATCGTCCTCGCGGCGACGCTCCCGGGCGGCGCGACCGGGGGATTCTACCGCGACGGGAAGCGCATTTCGTGGTGAGGCCGAATCGCAGGTCTCAGGACCACTGGACAGAAGGGAACCCTCATTCGACCTCCAGACGATGGCCGCGCCCGAACGAGGATGGCGAGAACGACCCGTCGGGGATGGAGCGGCCTGGAGTTCCGGGTCCGCGTCGCGTTCCGCGTCCCCCTCGACTTCGCGTTCGCGTGGTGTACGGACTTCTCCCCGGAGGACGGGACGCTGGAGGGCGAGACGTTCGAACGGAAAATCATCGAACGCACGCCCCGCCGCGTCGTCTTCGAAGACCTGGAGGAAACGGAGGACGGCTGGGAGTGGTCCCGGGACGTCGTCCGCTTGCAGCCGCCAAATCGCTGGCACATGGACGGCGTCGGGAACGTGCGCGACGTGACGGCGGACTACCGGCTCACGGCGCTCCCGAACGGGCGCACCGAGTTGGAGCTCCGTTGGCGGCGACGGCCCAAGGTGGCGGCGGCCCACCAGTTGACGAAGGCACAACGGGAAGTGTCCGCGACCCGATCGTGGAAGCGATTTCGTACCGCGATGGAGCGGGACTACGCCCGTACACTGAGGAAGAAGAAGCGTTGAAGCGTTCAGCCGAACCGCGTCACTCCTTCCGGGCTTCCTTCGCCTTGGGACGGAGCTCCTTGCTTCCGCACTTCCGGCAGCGCGTCGCGCGTTGCGCATTGCGCGCGTAGCACTTCATGCAGATCATCTTGAGCAGGAGCCGCTTCTCGGCCTCCGGAAACCGCGCCATCGAGATTGGGAGACGGTTCCGGTATATGAGCAAGACGGGCTGGCGGGTGCGTTCTGCACGGCGGCAAGGGGGAGTGGCCGTGGAACACACGCCGGCGGTCGGGGAACGAGCACCCAGAAATGCTTAAGCGCTCTGCCGAGGTCAGCGGACACCATGGCTGAGAGGAACCCTGTAAAGAAGGCCACGCAGGCGTCCGCCAAGAGCACCCCTGCGACTGGCAAGACGCTCAAGGGATTCACGGACGAGGAACGAGCCGCGATGAAGGAGCGCGTCAAAGAGATGAAGGCGGACGCGCGCCGCGGCCCGCGCGCGGACAAGGAGGACGGGGAAAGCGTCGTGCTCGCGAAGATCGCCGAGATGCCGGAACCGGATCGCGCCATGGGCAAGCGGCTCCACACGATCATCAGGGCCAGCGCGCCCGCCCTCTCACCGAGACTCTGGTACGGGATGCCCGCGTATGCCAAGGACGGCGAGGTCGTCTGCCACTTCCAACCCGCGCAGAAGTTCAAGACGAGGTATTCGACGTTGGGCTTTAGCGACGCGGCGAACCTCGACGAGGGCGCCCTGTGGCCGGTCGCCTTCGCGCTGAAGGAATTGACTGCCGCCGAAGAGGCACGGATCGCCGCGCTCGTGAAGAAAGCGGTGAGCTGAGGACTGGGCTCGCCGCGGGGCCCCGCGTCGCCTTTATCCGTGGTGTTCCCCTCCGGGCGCTAGACCATGGCCCTCGCCCACGCACGACCGGGGACCCCGCCGTTCGAACAGTGGATTCCGCTCGCCCGCCAGGTCGTGCGCACGTCCCTGAACCTCGGGTGGAAGGACGTCTTCGAGATCTACACGTACGTCCCGACGATCCCGCTCGCCGAGGCGCTCGCCCTCGAGGCGCGCCGCGCGGGGAGCGACACGCACCTCACGCTGATGACGGACGACCTGTGGTTCACGTCGATGCACGAGCTGTCGACGAAGTGGTTGAGCGCGCCGTCGCCCGCGGAGTACGCGCTGAACGAGACCGCGACCGCCGGCATCTATCTGGGCGGGCCCGCGGACGCGCGCCGGATGCGGGACATCCCCGCGGAGAAGTTCGACGCGAACGCGACGGGCGGGATGCGGCAGGACGAGCCCGCGCGGCGGCGGAAAGCCCGCAGCGTCGACCTCCCGATCGGGCGGGTGACGCCGGAGCGGGCGGCCGCGTACGGCCTCGACTACGGGAAGTGGTACCGGAGCTACCACGCCGCGTTGGCGGTGGACCTGAAGACGATCCAGAAGCGGGGCGTCGCGCTCGCGAAGAAGCTCGCGACGCACCGGAAAGTCCGCATCACGGGCGACGGCGGCACGGACCTCCGATTCGTCGTGAAGACGCTCCCGCCGGCGATCGACGACGGGATCATCAGCCCCGCGGACGTGCGGCGCGGGTTCGTCGGCACCACGCTCCCCGCCGGGAAGCTCGAGGGCGCGATGGTGCCAGACTCGGTGAACGGCGAGGTCCATGCGAAGGACCCGATCTTCTTCGCGGGGCGCACGATCGTGCGGCCGTGGTTCGTCGTGAAACGGGGGCGGATCGTCGCATGGGGCGCGGACGCCCACGAGGACCGGTTCAACGAGGCGCTGAAGTGGTCGAAGGTCACGCGCGCGAAACTCGGGTGGTTCACGATCGGGTTGAACCCGGTCGCCGAGGCGGTCATGCTCGACAACGCGATCGTGAAGGACGACGTCGGCGTCGGGCTGGGGCCGCACCCGCAGCTCGAGCGGCGGGCCGCGGACCCGATGGTCTCCTTCTACCTCACCCTCGGGCCCGTGCACGTGGACCTCAAGGCGTGAACACAACTGCCCCACAACGCTTAACCCCGACCGCCTCCCTCTACAAGGCCCTCGGGGGACCCGCTTCAGTGGACCGGAAGCTGATTGCCACCTGCGCAGTGATCGCAGTCGCGATTGCCGGACTCGGCTTCGCCGCACCCGCGTCGAGCTGGAAACCGACCGCCACGTTCCCGTGGGGAATCGCGAGCGGGGATGTGACCGCGACGAGCGCCGTCCTCTGGACCCGCGTCGATCACCAGGTCGCCCTGCACCTCGAGGTCTCGCAAGACGCGTCGTTCCCGCCATCCGGCACGATTCACCGGGCGACGCTCGCCCGCGCGGAGGACGACTTCACCGCCAAACTCGCGATCGACCGGCTCGATCCGGGCAACCGGTACTATTACCGGTGGCACGTCGGCGACGCGATGAGCCCGGTCGGGACGTTCCGCACGGCGCCGCTGGCGGGGACGACCGCCAACGTTCGCTTCGGATATTCCGGGGACTCCGACGGCACGCTCGTCGCGGGCCGTCCGTTCCACAACAACTTCGAGACCCTCGCCGATTCGGGCCTCCGCCTGTTCGGTCCCGCGACGACGCTCTCCGAGTACCGCGACGCGTACAAGGTGAACCGCGGGTACGCGAACCTGCGCGCCGTCCTGCAGTCGACGTCCACGTACGCGCAGTGGGACGACCACGAGGTGTACAACGACTTCGACGCCGCGACGGTCGACCCCGCGCGGTACGCGAACGGCCTCGAGGCGTTCCGGGAGTACATGCCGATCGCATCGAGCTTCTCGCTCCACGATTCCACGTGCCGGAGCGACCCGATGTTCCGCGTCGTACATTGGGGCGCGGAGGCGGACATCATCATCCTCGACGAGCGATCGTGCCGGAGTGCGGAGGCGGCCGCGCCGTGCACGCTGAACGGGACGGCCGACCTCGCGCCGACGCTGCCCGCGCAGCTTCGCGTGATCCTCGGGCTTCCCGCGTCCCCGCCGCCCGGCTGTTTGGCGGCGATCGCAGACCTGACGCGGACGTTCCTCGGACCGGTGCAGAAGGCCGCGTTCTTGGCGTCGCTCCAGAGCTCCACCGCCCGATACAAGTTCGTGATGAACGAGGACCCGATCCAGCAGTTCTTCGCGCTTCCGTACGACCGGTGGGAGGGGTACGCGGCGGAGCGGCTCGAGGTCCTGAACTTCATCCGGACGAACGCGATCCCGAACGTCGTCTTCCTCACGACGGACACCCACGCCGTCATCATGAACCGGGTGTTCGTGGACCGGTTCACGGACCCCGCACCGATCGCGTACGAGGCGATCACGGGGCCGATCGCGACGTTCACGTTCGAGTTCGAGGTCCTCCGGCTCGGCGGGCCGTCCGCGCTCGCGGCGCTCCAGGGGATCCTGACGTTCCTCGGCGTGGACTGCCGGAACCTGAACGTGTTCTCGTACGGCGTCGTGGACGTCGACCCCGCCACGGGGAGAGCGACGATCACGATGAAGGACGGCACGGGCGCGGTTGTCCACGATCAGGTGACGCCGGCCGTCGCGTGCACGACGACCCTCGGGCCGTGACGGCTCACACGATCCGCGAGACGATCGAGAGGCCGCGCTTCCGCGCCTCGGCCACGAACCGTTCTGGCGGGACGCCCGTCTCGACGGGGTGCGCGCCGGGCGGGATCTGCCCCCGTGCGATCATCCCCGCCACGATCGCTGCGTGCCAGCCCGTCGTCCGCTCCATGGCGGTGAAACCCGTCGCCTCATCGTACCGGTCGAAGAGCTCCACGATCGCCTCCCCGCGTCG
>VBMQ01000083.1:0-7240 GCA_005878375.1 Methanobacteriota archaeon
ATCGTCTCGTAGTGATCGAGGCCGGAAGATGCGTCTGCGCCTTGCCATGTGACGTTGACGGCAGAGTTCGTGAGCCAACCGGAGCCCGACGGGGCGGTGATCGAGAGCGTCGGTGGGGTCGCATCGACCGTGGTCGTCGCGTCCGCGGTCAGGGGCGGGGCCTCCCGGTTTCCTGCGTTGTCGACAGCGATGGTGTAGAATTCGTAATAGCTTTCGTTGCTCGCGTACGCCGCGTCGAACCGGATCGGAGAGAGGAACCACCGGCCGAGCGGGTTCGCAGGGCGCGTGTAGTTCTTGAAGGTCCCCGTCGTGGCGTTTCGGTACCAAAGCTCAACGTACCCGACGCCGCTCTCGTTCGCCCCGTCGCTGGCGACGTACGGGATGTCGAACACCTTCGAATTCTCATACGTGGGGAGCGGTGAGACGTCAGAGGTTGGCGGGTTGTTTTCGACGCCGGTCAGGACGAGGTCGTCCACGTACGCACCCTCGA
Source organism: Methanobacteriota archaeon (assembly GCA_005878375.1). Taxonomy (GTDB): domain Archaea; phylum Thermoplasmatota; class Thermoplasmata; order RBG-16-68-12; family EA-27; genus EA-27. The sequence continues at coordinate 491 of VBMQ01000083.1, forward strand.
ACCCATGGTTGGCCGCGTCGCTCGTGAATCGAACGACGAGTTGCTCCACGTTGTTCGGTACGGGGAGGGACACGAGGTTCCAGTTCGAAGTCCCCCGGTTCTGGAAGATCATGGTGGGGACCCCGCCCGCGATGTACCAGCCCTCAAGGTAGTCGCCCCCGCCCGCCTCCGCCCTCGACCAGTAGTAAAAGGAAAGGGTGAGGCTCGCGTACCCGCTCACGCTCAGGTTCACCGTCAAGTCCGCCTGCATGTTGTCGTCGTACTGGTGGACGGCGGTGTTGTTCTGCCCCGTCCCGGACTGCGTCCCCACCTCCGCACACCACGCGCTGTAGTTGCCCGTGTGGGTCCGATACCCCGAAATGCCCCAGTAGTCGGACCCGGAGGCTGGATTCCCGTCCGATGCCGTCCATCGAGACCCGAGGATCCCGGACTCAAAGTCCTCGCTGATCACGACGGCGGTCCCCGCCCGTGTGCGGGCGGCGAGCAAGGCGATCGCGGAGGTCAGGGTGATGGCAGCGAGCGCAGCGGCGAGCGCACGGGAGCGGAGGAGGTGGGTCGGCATGGCGAGTCCCCACGCATGCGGGGACGGCCCGTTAAGGCGCTTTGGTGCCCATTATCGGCGCTGATACCGACCTCCAGCTGCGTCGCTGAGAAAGGAGGAAAAGAGGGAAAGGGGAGGGGCGCCTCGCCCCTCCATTCCGCGCAGCTACGCCAGATTCAGGACGATGATCTGGATGTCCACTCCGTCCGTCGGAGCGAAGTGGGAGTCGTATCCGCGGCTGTTGTCGTCGTCGAGGACGATCAGGAACACGTAGTACGTCGACTGACCGCCGCCGAAGGCGTGGGTCGCGCTGTCACGGACGACGAGGTTCATCGCCCCGATCGGGCTCCGTCCCGTGTTCGACGCCCGGTCGAACAACGGCTCCGAGAAGCCGAGCAGCGTCAGCGGTCCGAGCGTCCCGCTCGAGGTCGCGGTCCCGTCGTCGTGGTGCACGTTGATCGTGTAGTCCGAGTCGGCCCTGGCCGGGTTGTACACGACGTTCGATTCCCCGCCCCAGGACCAGACGAACGCAAGGTCGTCCGTGCCGGGGTCCCTCGCCTCGGCGCTGAAGTCGATCCGCGCGCCGCGTCCCGAGTCCAACAGGTCCTGCTTCAGGCCCGCGACGTCCAGGTTCGACGTCCCCTCGCGGGAGGTGTCGAGCGGAACCGTCACGGTCCCGTGGCCCGGGGTCACCGGCTCCCGCCAGGGGGAGAAGACGACCCAGGAGGGATTGCTCCCACCCATCGGGGCATCGTACGTCACGGTCGCGGAGTACGTGTGGGCCGGCCCGAGCACGTCGATCTTGAACAGCCCGCACTTCTCCGTGTTCGGGTTCGGGTCCCCGCTCGCGCGGGTCGTCGTCGTGGTCGACAGGAGGTTCCCGTCCTGGTACAGGTCCAGGGTCACCGAGTTCCCGGCGGTTCCGGCGACTCGCACGCACGATTGCGTCGCGATGAACGCTTCAATCGAGGACCGATCGATCTTCGGATCCACGTTGTTCACGGTCACCGTGACGAACTTGTGTGCCAAGGACGCGTCGGGGAGCGCCTGCAACGGCGCGTTCGCGGCGTCGTCCCAGACCCAGCCCATGTCGTCGTCGATCGCCTCGATGTCGACGGTGTAGATGCCGTTGTCGCCCCACGTGTGGTCGAACGTCGGGACCTTCGGGCTCGGCAGCCCGCCGTGCGACCAGCCGATCAGGTTCCGCAGCAGCATCGGCGTGTCCGAACCCGTCGGGTGCGCGAACCCACCGAAGTGGGCCGTCCGTGCGCCCGTGTTCAGCTCCTTCACGCCGACCGCGGTCGTGCCGTCGTCCCAGTTCGCGAGCAGCTGACCGTCCGTGCCGGCCGCGGCGTTGTTGCCGCCGATCGTGATCGGGTCCTTTCCGTCGTGGATGAACATGCTGCCCACGTCGGTGCCGACGTTCACGAACGCTTCGTGGTCGGGCTCGAGGATGTCGATCGCGCTCGCTCCCGGGAACAAGTAGTTCGCGCGCTTGAACGCCCCGTACTGGTCATTGATGTAGCGCCCGCGGATGCTGAACAGGTCGTTGCCGCCGGCCAAGCAGTAGACGCACATCATCGTCAGCACGCCGCCCCGTCCAGAGTCGACGTAGTCGGCGAGCCGGTCGCCCACCTGGCGGCGGGCGAGGTCGAACGGCGCATACGAGAAGTACGCCCAGTTCGTCGCGACGATGATCACGTCGTACTGCAGCATCGTGTCCAGGTCGGGGGCCGTCGGCAGGAACGGGTAGTTGATGAAGTTGAAGGTGTCCACCGAGGCCACGTCGTCGAGCGACAGCAGGGTGCTCTTCAGCGCTTCTTGGTCCCCGCACGTCGTGTCGATCGGCCCGAGGCAGATCGTGTTCACGATCAGCACGGTGAACTTCGGCGGCGCGAGGCTCCCCTTGTACACCCAATCCGTCGGGGTCCCGTCGTCGAAGTTGAACCGGTAGGCGAACCACTCCGTCGGCTCGCTGAGTGCGGGGTCCGAGAGCTTGAAGCCCTTGAACAACACGCTCTGCGCCTCGTCCCGGACCACGGAATTGAACCCGCCGATGACGGTGGGCGGGACGTTCGCGATCGTGATCACGCCGTCCGCGCTGCCGAGGCCGTGCCAGACAAACCCGTTGATCCCGGTGATTTGGACGTTGTCGAAGTACCACCACCAGTCGTCGTTGCTCATGTACCGGTAGCGGATCCGCACGTCCGACTGCCCGCCGAGATCGAACGAATCAATCGTGACCTGGCCCTGGAAGCGTGCCGGGTTGTTGTGCGCGAACCGGTGGAGCTCGATCGGATACGTCGCACCGCCGTCGATGGACGCCTCGATGTAGCCGGTCGACCCTCCGGTCGGGTAGTCGCCCGCCCAGTCGTGGTACGCGGAATAGCGCAGTGCGACGAAGGAGGACGTGTCGAACGAAGGCGTCACGAGGTTCGAGACGCCGTCCCCGGTCCCATAGAGAGGGTCGTTGTAGTAGAACCAGATGTTCGGCCCGCGGCTCCCGAACGTGCTGTCACACACCCAGCCGAACGGGTTGGGGTTCGAGTCCCACCCCGGCGGGAAGGTGTTCGTGAAGTAGTACGCGCCGTTGCACTCCGCCGGGCTCTCGAAGTTCTGGAAGTACAGGTTGGATTGGTCCGTCACCGCGACGGTCCCCTCGCTGTCGTCCTTCACCTCGACGGTCACCGGGTAGTCGTCTTGGGGCGTCGTCGTCGGGACGTCGTCTGGGAACGTGAACCGGTACGGGTCCAAGGTGATCGGCATCGACTTCACGGTCGGGTCCGGCTGGCGGGAGGCCCATCGGATCGCGTTGGCGATCATGCGCATGTAGTCCCCGCTCGACCAGCCGCTGTACGGGAAGATGTTCAGCGCGACCGCGCGGGCGCCGTTGTTGACAACCGGGTTCAGCTGCGTCGCCCCGAGGACCGTCCCGTCCGTCCAGTCCACGACTCGGTCCGCACCGGGGTTCGTGTCGAACGTGTCCGCTCGCAGGGCGCCGCTCATCGAACTGACGCCGTCGAGGAGCGGGTGGCCCGGGTCATAGATCGTCCCGAGGGAGGCCGAGCCAAAGTCCGCGGGTCCCCGCGGAATCGGGCTGTACATGTCGCTCTCCCAGCGGCCGGCGATGCCCGCCAAGTCCCCGAAGGAGTTGTCGAAGCCCGCCTGGAGCGCGACGACGCCGCCGCCGTTGTCCTCGTAATCCGCGAGGAGGTCGCCGATCTCGCCCATGTGGCTGTTGAAGTAGTTCGTGCCCACGACGACGACGTTGTATTTCTCTACATAGTCGAGGGAGGGCACCTTGTCGACGCCGAGGGGACCGAAGTCCCACGTGTCGATCGTCACGCAGAAGTTGCCGCAGGTCGACGTGATCCGGTTCTGAATCTCACCGATGTTGTCGCTCCATGTGTGGAGCAGGAGCACCCGGGCGCCGCCGTTGTACTTCTGGACCGTCTGCCACGGGCCCGTCTGCCACCCGATGGGCGGGTAGAAGAACTTCCATCGATACTGCCACGTCTCGTTCAAGCCCGGGTCTGAGAAGTCGGCCAGGAAGGAGGTTGGTGTGCCCTCGCGCCCCGGGTTGGGGTTCGACGTGACGCCGGACACGACGGGCGCCAGGTTCTGGATGTACAGGCTGGCGGTCGCCGTCGCCGGATCCGGGATGAACGTGGTGATCTCCCATTTGAAGTCGATCAGCGGAATATACGGGTTGCCCGACGGAGTTTCTGGGAAGGAGTCCGCAGGGCTGAGCGTGTAGTAACCGCCGTTGAAATGGACTTGCGCGGTGTCCGATGGCGCCTGCGTCGCCGCAAAGAAGGGCGGGTTGAACGGGTCGCTCGGGGTGCTCTTATGCTCCGAGATGATGTAGTCACCGCCGAGGGTCAGCCTAATCGGTGAGCTCAATGTGCACCAGTTCCACTGGAACGTAATCTGATCTGGGGTGCACGTCCCAAGCAGCGCGTGCGTGTTCCAGTCCCAGATCCGCACGCTGTAGCCCTCAAACGTGTACCAGTTGTACTGACCGAAGCCGGTCGCCCGCATGTCCTGCTTCGCCGAGAACCGGTATCCCCGGTTCATCGGGTAGAGAAGAGCATAGACGGTCGTCGCCTCGCCCATGTTGTCGCCCGTGTTGATCTGTACGATCATCGAGACGCCGTCCCAGCCGCGCACCATGACGCTCCCGAAGTAGGGGTGCAGGAACACCCAAGTGACGCTGGACAGCGTCGTCCACCGGCCGAGCGCGGGGGCCGCTGTCTGGTTCGGGTAATCCACGATCCCGTCGGTCACCTTGTCCCCTTCCGTCCCGACGTACGGACCGCCCGCGATGATCGTGCCAGGAGGGAACGCGCCGCGCGTGCTTGCGGCGGGCGCCACGGTGATCGCCCCGTCCTTCGTCTGCACCCTGTGCGGCGTGACCATCATCTGCTTCGCGTCCTGCGACGTGACCAGCCTCGCCACATCACGGTTGCCCGCGCCGATCAGCCCGGGGCTCTTCCCGCTGGCGACAGCTTGCGTCGCCGGCTTGTCGTGCGCCGCCGCGAGCGACTCCGCCGCTTTGTTCGGTAGCGCTTTCTGCGCGACATCGTAGGCCGACACGAGGTGTCGGTCCTCCCCACGCGTCCCCGCTGCCGAGGACGCACCCACGGAACCGGACTGCGCGTACGTCAGCCCGGCAAACGCCCCGAGCACCATCGCGATGACGATGCACAAGGCCCCCGCTACTCTTCGCACATCACTCATGTTCGTCGCCCCCGAAGGGGAACGTCGTCCCCCTCAGGGAGCATGCAAAGGCCTGCGATGAGGATTGGTGTCTCCACCACGACCTCCTCCCGCACCAGATCGGACGGAACTCGGGTTCCGGTGCAACCCCGGGCAGGGAAGGCGTTACGGGATATATACGGCTATGCTCCGGCGCGGCCGGGCGGCTCGCCCCCGCTCACCTTCGGCAGCGGGCCGCGCCCCAGGCGGGCGTCCGCCTCCATGGGACGTTTGTCGTGATCGACTCGATGTTCCCTCCATCATGAAAGGGCCGGCAGGTGCCGGGGCTGTTATCGTCGCCGAGAACGAGGAGGACGGTTCCGCGAAGCCTCCCGCTGCTCATGGTTTCGAAATGAACCGCTGAGCCAACCCTTTAAGACGCGCGCGCGATAGGGAACATGACCGGATTCCATGCACGGATTGTCGATGGCGGAGAAGGTCCTCGCGCACGCGAGCGGGCGCGACCGCGTCAGCCCGGGCGACATCGTCGACGCGAAGGTTGACCTGTTGTACATGCACGAGATGCTCGCGATGGCCCTCGGCCCTTTCGTCGAGATCGGCGTCACGAAAGTCTGGGACCCGACGAAGGTCGTCGTCACCCTCGACCACTGGGTCCCGCCACCGACGCCGGAGATCGCGAAGATGCACCAACAGATCCGCGAGTTCTGCCGGAAGCAGGGGATCGCTCGGTTCCACGACGTGGGCGACCACGGGATCGTCCACCAGCTCATCGCGGAGCGCGGCTACGCGCAGCCTGGGCGACTGATCATCGGGAGCGACTCCCACACGAACATGGTCGGCGCGTGCGGAGCCTTCGCGGCGGGCGTCGGAGCGACGGACACGGCCGCGGTGATGGCCACGGGCCGCTTGTGGCTGCGGGTTCCGGAAACGATGAAGGTGTCCGTCGAGGGAACGCTCGGGAACCGCGTGTACGCGAAGGACCTCATCCTCAAGGTGATCGCGACGACCGGGGACGACGGCGCGCGGTATCAGGGCGTCGAGTTCACAGGTTCGACCGTACGCGCGCTCCCGATGCACGAGCGCCTCGTCCTGTGCAACATGACGACGGAGATGGGAGCGAAGGCGGGGATGGTCGAGGCGGACGCGGTCACGAAGGAGTACTTGGCGCACACGAAGGAGCCGTTCCGTCCGTTCGCGGCGGACGACGATGCGTTGTACGGAAAGACGTACGACTTCGACGTCCGGGGGATGGGCCCGCAGGTCGCGTGCCCGTCGAACCCCGCCAACGTGAAGCCCGTCGAGGACGTCGCGGGGACGAAGGTCGACGTCGCGTTCCTGGGGTCGTGCACGAACGCGCGGATCGAGGACCTCCGCTTGGCGGCGGAGTTTCTGAAGGGGGAGCACGTCGCGCCCGGCGTCCGGTTGCAGGTCACGCCGGCGAGCCAGCGGATCTACCGCCAGGCGATGGACGAAGGCCTCGCGGACATCTT
>VBMQ01000083.1:7251-8352 GCA_005878375.1 Methanobacteriota archaeon
CGGCCACCTCGGCGTCTTGGCGGGGGACGAAGTGTGCATCTCGAGCACGAACCGGAACTACCCGGGACGGATGGGGAGCCCGCAAGCGCAGGTGTATCTCGCTTCACCCGCCACCTTGGCGGCAACAGCGATCTACGGCGTGATCACGGACCCGCGCGCAGCCTAGGCTGCGGCGGCGGGAACCGTACGGACTCTCCGGATCGTCTTCGTGGTTGGGTCGACCTCCAGGCCGAGGCCCTCCATCGTATCCGCACCGATGACGTTGAGGTCATCGGGACCCGCGAACACGATTCTGCGAACGCCGCGCTGCCCCGCGCACTCGACGAGGGCGTCCGCGACGGGGCGGTCGATTGGCTCTCCCGCGATGGGGCGGAAGGACTGGGTTCCGGTCGGCGCGATGCCAAGCGCTTGGGCCGTGACTCCCGGTACCCAGGTGAACAGCGAGCCGGTGTCCACCATCAAGCGCAGGGCTCTGCTCCGCATCCCGTCGGCAGAGAAGATCCGGATTTCGGCGTAGATGATTCCCATCGGGTTCCGAGTCATCCTGGCCGCCGGGCAACGCTTATTGGGAACAACGCGGTTTGGCGGTAGTGATGCAGACGCATTTCCGCGGCCGCGCATGGACGTTCGGCGAGGATATCTCGACGGACCACATCATCGCGGGCAAGTACCTCGGGACGACCGACCCAAAGGTGTTCGCGGAGCACTGTCTGGAGAACGTGGATCCCCAGTTCGCGAAAGAGGCGAAGCCCGGCGACCCCATGGTGGCGGGGGCGAATTTCGGCTGCGGCTCGAGCCGCGAGCAGGCACCGCTCGCGATCAAGCACCTCGGAATCGCGGCCATCTTGGCGCCCTCGTTCGCACGGATTTTCTTCCGGAACGCGATCAACCTCGCACTCCCCGTCCTCGAGTGTCCCGGGATCGACAAGAAGGTGAAGGCAGGGGACACGATCGAAGTCGACATGGAGAAGGGGATCGTTCGGACCGGCCGGGGCGAGGTTGTCCAATTCCGGGCGCTCCCGCCGAACGTGCTCGAGATCTTGGAGGCCGGGGGCTTGGTCCCCAAATTGAAGAGGGAACTGGCGGCGAGGTCAAGTTCTT
>VBMQ01000083.1:8374-8910 GCA_005878375.1 Methanobacteriota archaeon
CCTCCTCGCCGGCGACGGCACGGGCCCCGAGGTGATGCGAGAGGGCGTCAAGGTCCTCAAAGCCGTCCAGGACGCGTACGGCGTGTCGTTCGACCTCGTCCCGTATCCGTGCGGTGGCCAGTACTATCTCGACTCGGGCGAAGAGTGGCCCGCGGAGGCGTTCCAGTCGTGCAAAGCCGCAGACGTGATCCTCCTCGGCGCGGTTGGACACCCGGACGCGCGCCTCCCGAACGGGGACTTGGCGGGGGCGAACGTGATCTTCGGCCTCCGCTTCGGCCTCGACCTGTACGCGAACGTCCGTCCCGTGAAGCTGTATCCGGGCGTCCCTCACAAGATCCACGATGAGTTCAAGCAGGTGTGGAAGCCGGACCTCGTGGACTTCGTCGTCGTCCGCGAGAACACGGAGGGTCTCTACACGCCCGCACGGGGAACCTTGTCGCGCGGCGGGACCGACGAAGTGGCGATTGACTCCCGTGTGATCACGAGGAAGGGTGCGGAGCGCGTGATCCGGTTCTCCTTCGAGCTTGCGATACGCC
>VBMQ01000084.1 GCA_005878375.1 Methanobacteriota archaeon
GAAGCGCGATTGGCCGAATCCGTACGGTGCCGGCACGACTGCGAAGCTCATCGCGACGATTGTGAACCAGGCGCTGGGGTAGGGCGATGGCCCGTCGGGTCGTCTTCCTCCGCTCCAAGAGCGTCGGCGGGGTCGAACCTCGCCTCGATCGCGCGGCTCGTGCTCTTGCAGACGCGGGTCATGAAGTCCACGCGATTCTCTGGGACCGAGAGGCGACACGCGCAGAAACCGAGACCCGGGGGAGATACACCGTCCATCGGGTAAGATTCCGGGCCCCGTACAACCGACCGTCTCTCGCATGGAAGTTGCCGGGCTGGTGGCGACGTGCCTTCCGCCTTCTTCGCACGATTCGTCCGGATGTCGTCCATGCCGCAGACTGGGACACGATCCCGCCAGCGATGCGCGCCCGCGACGCATGGGGCGCGAAGGTCGTGTTTGACATCTGGGACTACTATGCCCAGATGATCACCGCTCGGATCCCACGATTCGTCCGCAGCGCACTCGCCCGACGGGAGGCGTTCGCGATCCGTGACGCCGACCTCGTCATCGTTCCAGACCTAGCGCGTAAGCCCCCTTTTCGTTGGGAACCTCGGCGGGTCATCGAAATCGTGAATGTTCCTGAAGAGCGTGCTTTCACCCCCGAGCCGCACGAGGGATTCCGCGTATTTTACGGAGGGAACCTGTCGAAAGACAGAGGCCTTCAGTATCTCATTCCGGCCTGCGAGCGCGCGGGCGCGCGTCTCGTCGTCGCAGGTCAGGGACCGGACGAGGGGGAATTGATCGCCCAAGTCCGACGCTCTGCTTCCGCCGAATATCTCGGCTATCTGCCTCACGATCAGGTCCTGCGCCATGCAGCCGCGGCGGACGCAATCCCCCTCCTGTATGATCCGAGCGTGCCCATCAATCGGCTCGCTTCGCCGAACAAGTTGTACGAGGCGATGATGCTCAGGAAGCCGGTCCTCGTATCGGAGGGGATTCTCATTGCGGACCTCGTGCGCGATGAGCAGTTTGGCATCGTTGTCCCATACGGGGACACCGAGCGCTTGGTCGACGCCATGAAGGGAATGATCGCCGCGCCCGACATGGGAGCCGCGATGGGGGCACGCGGAAGGGCGGTCTACGAGTCCCGCTATCGCTGGGAAGTCATGCGCGAGCGTCTCGTCGAAGCCTACTCCCGGCTCTAACCGCGTGGTCACCGGGCCGCGAGAGAACGGCAGAGGGCGAGGGCCCGCGGCGCGATCGCGCGTAGGTCGAATTCCGCCGTGACGAGCGCCTCGGCGCCGCGGACCATCCCCTCTCGTGCCCCCGGATCCGTCTTCAGCCCGACGATCGCGTCCGCGAGGGCTCGAGGATCCTGCGGCGGGATCAGCCAGGCATCTTTTCCATGATGGAGGAACCGTTCCGTCGTCCCGACCCGCGTGACGATGCATGCCACCCGGGCCGCCATCGCCTCGAGCAACGTGTTGCTCCAGATGTTCTCGGTCGGGCTCAACGCCACGAAGACGTTCGACGCGGCAAGAATGTCCGGGACATCTTCCCGATCGCCGAGGAACTTCACCCTGCTCGACACGCCGAGCCGCGCCGCCAAACCGCGAAGGTCCGTCTGTTCCTTCCCCCGGCCCTCCGACCCGACGACAAGGAAGGCGACCTGCTCAGTTTCAGGAATCAGTGCGGCTGCTCGGATGAACGTACTCGGATCTTTGAAGGCGACAAGGTGACCGACGAACGTGACGACGAATTCGTCCGCTAAGCCGAGCTCTCCGCGAATCTTTGCTCCGTCACCGGACGAGAACCGCGCGACATCGACGCCATTGTGGAGCTCGACGACGTCCTTCCGACCGAGAGCCCGCGCGAGCTCGGTCGTTTCCGGATGCGGAGACGTCACAACGGAGGCCTCGCGAAGGGCTTGCTCAACGAGACGCCGCACGCGTGGATCCTCCACGTCCGTCCGCACGTCTTCGCCCCGCACCGTAACGATCGAAGGAACTCCGCGCTCCCTCGCAAGTTCGACGGCAGCCCATCCATCCGGGTACGCGTAGTGCGCCCACACAAGGTCGTACGTCTCCCCCGCCAAAGTCTTGCGGAGGGTCCGGAGGAATGACCTTCCAACCCTTTCGTACGCCAGGCGACCTGGGAGCACGAAATGCCGGGGGTACCTCACACGGACCTTTCCGTATCGATGGTCTCGGGGAATCTGCGCAAGACGGCGCCATCGGGCGGGACCGATGAATGGCGGAGCCCACGGCACAGGTGCCACGACCTCGAGGTCCACGTCCTTCGACAGTTCTCGGACCAAGTCGGCGAGGTGCGGGAGCTTCGAGTGTTCCAACGGATTCTTGAAGAGATGCGACACGAAGAGGAGGCGCATGCCCGAGGCCTTTCGCATGTCTCGCATCTAATTATACGTGACGACGCCCGAACCTAGATATCGGGTACTCGCGTACGGCCCGCCGCCCGTTCCCGCGCCGGCTTTCCGCGAGAGGACCGCCGCATGAGGATCGCCCACATCAACAACATCGCGAATGTCGCGTGGCGACTCGCCGAGGCCCAGCGTCGCCTTGGGCACGAGGCGGTCGTGTTCTCCGTCCGCGACAACCCCTTCCAGTTTCCCTTCGATGTCCGCGTCGAAAACGCGGAAGGCCCACTATTCTGGAACGCGGCGATGCTCCGCCGAACGAAGCTGTTCGCCTCATTCGACGTGGTCCACGTGCACGGAGGCATCTGGGTCAGCCAAGTTTTCTATCCGCTGTTCCGCCGCGTCTTTCCCACGAAGGTCCTCGCGGTCCATTACCACGGTTCGGAGACTCGTACCGGGAAAGGACTTCATCATCAACGAGCGGCCAGCGTTGAATTCCACTCGACCCCAGATCTAGGAAAATGGCTGCCGCGAAGCATGTGGATTCCGAATCCAATCGACGTCGGGGATCCGCCCCCGCCGCCCGGCAATCCGCGGACGATCTTCGTACACTTTCCCTCGGTTCGCGAACGGAAGGGGACGGACCGCATCATCGCCCTCTTCGGCGAGGCGTTCGGATCCATGGAGACGGACCGCTTGGGGACGTTCCTTCGCCATCGGGCCGACGATGCAGAATTGTGGATCGGGGAGGGGATGGCCCACGAAGATGTCTTGCGGACGATGCGGCAGGCGGACGTCCTCATCGATCAATTTTCCCCGTTCGGGAGCTACGGGGTCGCGGCAATCGAGGCGATGGCGTACGGCAAGCCCGTGCTTGGCACGGCGAACCCGGAGTATTACGTCAACTGCCCGATTGTCCGCCTGGACGCACCCGATATCGTCGCTCGGATGCAGCGCGTTGCGAGGCACGAGAGGTTCCGGAGAGAACTCGGACAAGCCTCGCGAATCTATGTGGCAACCGTCCACGATTCTCTCGCGGTCACGAGGCGCGTCCTCCGTGCGTACTATGAGGCCTTGAAGAGACCCGCGCTCTCGACAGGAGAGGCACGCGCCTTTTGGCGGCGGCGAGGTCATTCCTACGCCGCGGAGATCACCCGTCCCGAAGTGCGTCAGCGATACCAGGCCCAGGAACACGAACTCCTCACCATTCTTGATCGCCTTCGCGTTCGTTCTGTGTCGGAGATCGGATGCGGGTACGGGAGGATCGGACGCCTCTTGGCGGGCCGCGACGGAATGCGATGGACGGGTCTCGATCTCAGCGAAGGACAGCTCGGGGAAGCCCGCCGGCAGGAGCGGTCCTTGGCGCCGCGGCTCGTCCAAGCCTCGGCCGACCGACTTCCCCTCACCGATGCTTCAGCGGACCTCGTCCTGGCGGTGGAGCTCCTGATGCACATCCCTCCCGATCGAATCGCCGCGGTCGCACAGGAACTCTGGCGGGTCTCGCGCCGGTATATCGTCCATCTCGATTGGTACGAGGACTACCTCGCGGGGTTCGAGACGGGATGGTGCTGGGTCCACGACTATGCGTCCATTTGGAGGTCGTTGGGCGGCACCGCCAAGGAATTCCGATTAGCGTCGACGGGGATTCAGAGCGTCTTTGTCGTCGAAAAGCCATCCGCGCAATCGACGTCTCGCCGCGGTTCGCCCGTCGATGGACGCGGCGCTACTCCCTAGCAGCCCCGGCTAAGGCTCCCGTTGTTGAACAAGTCAAGCGTACTCGCAACATCGACCATCGCTTGACCCGTCGGAGTCGAGGGCTTGACTCCAAGAGGCACGACACCGCCTGCCGCCTGGAGCAACGCATCTGCCTGGGAAATCGCCGCCGCGACGGGCGTCGGGTCCGCGCCCGCGAGGACGTTGAGTTTGGCGGCGATCAGCTGGTGGGCGAGAATCAGGCTCGCATCGCCTCGGACCGGGGTTCGGAGCAATCCGAGGAGCTCATCCTTCGCGTACGTGTGGTTCCCGAGGACGATCGCATCCACCGGCCAGGCGCCCGGGTGGTTCTTCCAGAACCCCTGAGAAAGCGGGCATGTCGAAGCCTGAGGAAGGACTTGCACACTCACGCAACCCGTGTTGTTCGCCTCGTCCGATTCCGTCACGAGCCCCTCGAAATCCGCAATCGCGCACACTTCGAATGTGCCGGGAGATGAGGGTGTCCACCCGGTCGTG
>VBMQ01000085.1:0-5817 GCA_005878375.1 Methanobacteriota archaeon
AGCTGGAGCCCGATGTGAGTCCCGACACCGTCGCCTGTTCCGTCGTCCCCGGGGGCTGCGGGAACGCGACGTCGTAATGGGTCGCCGCGTAGTAGGTGGACCCCGTAATCGGGCCCGTCGTTGTGTAACGGACGTCGTACCAGGTCGCCTGGCCCGTCGTCCCGTCGTCGCCCGGGGCGGTCCATCGCAACGTGACGGACGTCGGTCCCTGCGAAACGACGCGAAGGTCCACGACGTTGGCGGGGGCGGTCGTATCGTTAGGAGTTGGGGCGCCAACGTGGATCGTGGCCGCGGCGGTGGCTGTGTTCCCTCCGGTGTCCGTCACGACCACTACGGCCTGGAAGTCGCCCGCGGTACCATACGCGTGCGTGACGATCGTCCCTTGGGCGGTGCCACTGTCACCGAACTGCCAGCCGTACGAAGCAATCCCATGATCGTCCGTCGATGCCGAGGCGTCGAACGTCACCGTGTCCCCGGGGAGGGGCGCTCCCGGGGCTGAGACGAAGGAGGCCGTCGGGGGTAGGTCCGAGGAACTTCCGTTCGGATACGCGGGGAGTGGCCCGAGGTACGGGTAGTCGGTGTAGACGCCCTTCCCGTTGTCGAGGAACACCATCGTCGAGACCGACGCCCAGCCGGCACTGCGGGTGTGCTGCGAGAACCACGGCCAGTACCCGTATCCCAGCGGGCTCGGTCCCGGGTATTGGTTGAAGCCCGTCTCCCCTTCGTAGTGCGGGATGCCGAGGGCGCGCTGCCAATCCGTGTTCCAGTCAATCAGGTACTGGTCCTCGGAGGTCCCGTACGTATGGTGGTGGCCGACCTGCAGGCCGGGGATCTCGTTCCAGAAGAACTCGTACTGCCACCCGAAGCTCGGGACACCCGGGAAGAGGTCCCAACCGCCCATCCCGATCGTGAGGAGGTGGTTCGAGCTGTGCGGCTTCACGGCGGCGATGTACGTCGTCGCCCACGCTCGGAACCCCACTTGGCCGCCAACGCTCGCCCAGTAGACGTCGTTGTCCACGTCCGGCTCGTTCCACAGGTCCCACATCGCGATCTGCGGTTCCGTGTTATACCGGTCCATGATCCCACGCACGACGTCGACCTGGTGGGAGAAGCGGATGTCGGACGTGTCGAAGAACCGGTTGTCCTTGTTCGATGCGAAGTGGCCGAGGACGGGGACGACGTAGACGCCGGCCTGGCGAGCCCAATACACCATCCGGTCGAAGACCTGGAAGAAGGCGGTCGGGTTGTTCTTCCACGCGAGATACATGCCCTCCGGATACCAGGAGTCGTCCGCGACCCAGACCCGGAGCAAGTTGAGCCGCGGGTTCGTCCCCGAACCGGCGACCGCGTTGTAGTGGAGGAAGTAGCGGAAGTACTCGCGGAACACTCCGTCGGCGTCGGAGACGTTCGGGATCTTCGTCTCCGGGCCCGAGGGGAACAGCTGGTTCTTTCCCCAGGCGCTCGGGTCCGGGGTCCCCCAGAGCCCTGAGGCGATGAGCCCGTTGATGTACACGGTCTGCTCGTCGACCCCGAACAGCTGGACGACCTGACCGTCGCGCATGATGCTCGAGCCTTGGGCGTAGATGAACCCGGGCGGTCCGACGGGCTGTGGGACGAACGCAGGCACGGTTGCCGTGCTCGAAGAGTACGTCCCGATCCGCGTCTGGATCGTTGCGCCGTCCGAGACGGGAACGCCGAGGAACCAATAGTCCCCGTTGTACATCGTCGTCCCGCTCTTGACGACTACGCTGTTCACGAGGACGTCGATCGCCTCGCCCGCGCCGAGGGATGTGCCGAGCACGCTCGCTTGGGACGCGCCGGTCCGGACCAGGTGAATCGAGGTCACGACGCCGGTTGGTGCAGGCATGACCGCGCCACGAACGAGACCTCCGACGATGGAGGCTCCGGCGAGGAAAAGCGCGAGGATAATGCACATCACGAGACGGAGGGATTTCGTCATGCGGGGGCGGCACCCTATCGCTCACGGATTATATCCGTGGTGCGGCAATCGGCGGTGATTCCTGATCCGCCCAATCATTCTTGATTCCCGAACCGACGACTCCTACTTCCTATGGAGAAGGTCAAGGTGCCCCGGGCACGACCGGCCCGCGCGCCGCATACCATCCCGGGTTGACGTCGAACCGGTCCTTGCAGCCTTCGCTGCAGAAGTAGTACGGTGCTCCCTTGAACCAGATCATCCCACCCCTTGCCGTATGCGGGTTGATCGGCTTGAGACACACCGGGTCCGTCGCCATCGTCCGCCGCCAAAGCGCGGGCTCTCATGAGACTTTCGTTCCGTCGCGCAGACACGTCATGAAACGAAATTGAGACTCCCGCCAAAGTCTTTTAGCGACGGGGAAATACGGCGGTTGTGCGCGTCGGCGTCGTGGGCGTCGGGAGCATGGGGCAAAACCACGCCCGAGTCTACTCCGAAATCGGACAGCTCGTGGGGGTCGTCGATGCGGACGCCGCCGTCGGGCAGCGCGTGGCGACGCGCACGAAGAGCAAGTACTGCGCGACGGTCGACGAGCTCGTCGAGGCAGGGGTCGAGGCGGCGAGCGTCGCTGTCCCCACGAACCTCCATCGGAAAGTCGCGGAGGAGCTCATCGACGCGGGCGTCCACGTCCTCGTCGAAAAGCCGTTGGCGTCGACCGTGGGCGAGGCGCAGAAGCTCGTGCGCCGGGCGGAGGATGCGGGTGTCGTGCTCGCGAAGCAGGCGCTTCGGGCGGGTGAGTTCGGCGACCTCGTCACCGCCTCCGCGCGCCGTGTGAGCAGCTTCCCCGACCGCATTCGGGACGTCGGCGTCATCATGGACCTCGGGATCCACGACGTGGATGTCCTCCGGTTCATCGTCGGCACGCCCGTGGAGTCCGTGTACGCATCGGGGGGTCGGCGGGTGCACAAGACGTTCGAGGATCACGCGACGATCCTGATGAACTTCGGGAACGGGGTCACCGGGTTCGTCGAGGTGTCGTGGCTGACGCCGATGCGGGTTCGGAAGTTCGCCCTCACGTGCTCGAAGAACTTCGTCGAGGTCGATTACACGGAACAGTCGGTGCTCATTTCCTCCTCCACGCTTGAGCGATACGACCCGTCGGACCTCTACCGGGTGAGCTTCCACTACGACACCCGCCAAGTCGCCGTCCAGAAGGAAGAGCCGCTGAAGCGTGAGCTCCAGGACTTCTTGGCGGCGGTCGAGGGCAAGCGGCCGCCGCTCGTCACCGGCGAGGACGCGATTCAGACCCTCCGCGTGTGCGAGGCCGCGGTCCGGTCCCAGCGCGAGAAAAAACTCGTCTTCCTCTAGAACTGGCCGCGCCCGATCCCCCGGTAGACCCATCCTCGCGGTGGGCCGTCCCACATCCGCCGTCCGTCCACGAAGGTCTTCCGGCGCATCTTGCGACCGAGGGCCCGCCAATCCGCCTTTCGGTACGCGTCGTGCGCGGTGACGAGGACCGCCGCGTCCGCGCCCTTCAGGACGTCGGGGAGTTTCCGTTGCACGAGGAACCCCCGCTGCCGCTTGACGAACGGATCGTGGATCCGGACGTCCGCGCCCCGTCGACGCAAGATGCGGATGAGCGGGATTGCGGGCGAGTTCCGCGCGTCGTCCGTGTTCTCCTTGTACGCGAACCCGAGGACCGCGACCCTCGCCCCCGCGAGACGGCGCCCGGCCACCCGCAGTGCGTCCTCGGTGAGTGTCGCCATCCGCTCCGGCATGAAATCGTTCACTTCACGCGCCGCGGGGATCAGAGAGGGCATGAAGCTCCGCAAGCCGTGGAGGAGAAGCCACGGGTCCTTCGGGATGCAGTGGCCTCCCACCCCCGCCCCGGGGAACAGCAAGTCGCGGCGGGGCGTCGTGTTCACGAGCTTCCGGACTTCGTAGGCGTCGACGCCGTAGTCCTCCGCGATCAACGCGAGCTCGTTCGCGAGCGCGAGTTGGACATCCCAATACGTGTTCTCCGCCGTCTTCACGATCTCCGCTGTGAGCAGGTCCGTGGGATGAAGGGAGGCCTTCACGATCTTCCCGTAGAGCGCCATCGCCTTCCGCAGGCTCCGACGATCGTCCGCACCGACGACGCGGTCCACGTGGACGAGGTTGTGGAGGAGTTTCCCGGTCGTGAGGCGCTCGGGCGCGTGGGCGAGGAGGAAGTCGCGAGGGGTTTTCATCCCGGACGCGCGTTCAAGCATGGGCTTGACGAGCTTGTGCATCGTGCCCGGGGCAATCGTGGATTCGACCGAGACAAGCGCCCCGCGCTTCAGGTTTGGGCCGAGGGATCGCAGGACGGCCCGGAGCGCCTTGTAGTCCGGGTCTTTTGTGTCCGGTTCGATCGGCGTCTCGACCGCCACGAAGACGGCGTCGGCGGTCCCGCAGGCCGCGTAGTCCGTCGTCGCGGTGAGACGCTTGCCGCCATGTTTTGTGACGAGACCCCCGAGCTCCGGCTCGCGTCCGGCGAGGGGACTTCGCCCCGCATTGATCGCCGCCACCTTGGCGGGGTCGATGTCGACGCCCACGACGCGCACGCCCACGTCCGCGAGTGCGGCGGCCACCGGGACGCCAACGTAGCCCAATCCGACGACCGCGACCTTCAAGGGAGGGCGCGATACCGAGGGCCGCTCTAAAACCTTGTGCCGCGCAGGAGGGCAACGCGTTTATGAGGCCGGAGCCGTCTTGACGGTCCGGATGAAGGTCGCCTCCATCGTGGGGGCACGCCCGCAGTTCGTCAAGGCCGCCCCCGTGAGCGCCGCTCTCCGGAGACAGCACGAGGAGGTGCTCATCCACACGGGGCAGCACTACGACGAGGAGATGAGCGCGGCGTTCTTCCGGAGCCTCCGGATCCCGGAGCCGAACTACAACCTCGGCGTCGGATCGGGGCCGCACGGGGAACAGACCGGTCGCATGCTCATCGAGCTCGAGCGCGTCCTCCAGAAGGTCGAGCCGGACGTCACCGTCGTCTACGGCGACACGAACTCAACCGTCGCGGGGGCGTTGGCGGCCGCGAAGCTGCACATCCCGCTCGCGCACGTCGAGGCCGGCCTGCGGTCCCACAACCGCCTCATGCCCGAGGAGATCAATCGCGTGGTCGCCGACCACCTGTCGTCCCTCTTGTTCTGTCCCACACAGACCGCGGTCGAACAGCTGGCGGCCGAAGGCATCCGCGCGGGGGTTCACCTCGTCGGGGACGTGATGTACGACGTCGCGCTCGCCACCGCGCAGGAGTCGCGGCAGCGGGATGCGCCGGAACGGTTCGGCGTGTCCCCCAAGGAGGACTTGTTGTGCACCGTCCGGCGACCCGTCATATTTCCGGTCCACCCGCGGACGAAGCATGCCTTGGAGAACGACGGCATCGCCCTCGCCCCGAACGTGCGGGCCACGGAGCCGCTCGACTATCTCGACTTCCAGGCGCTCCTCATGGAGGCGGCGAAGGTGCTCACGGACAGCGGCGGGGTGCAGAAGGAAGCGTATTTCTTCGGCGTGCCGTGCATCACGCTGCGCGACGAGACGGAATGGCTCGAGACGGTCGAAGACGGATGGAACGTCCTCGTCGGCTCCGACAAGCAAGAAATCCTGCACGCGCTCGCGCACTTCAATCCGGCGGGAACGAAACAGAAGTCGTTCGGCGATGGACACGCGGCGGACCGCATCGTGGAGATTCTAGCGGCGATGCGATAGCCTCAGCACGAGGAGTGTCTCGAAGAAGAGCGCCCTCTTGGCGACGATCTCGACCGCGAATCGCTCCCGAGCGGCCACGAGCGCGCCGTCTCGGTTCGTCGGGACGAGGACGTACGCACGCCCACCCTCCGCGAGGTGGCCCGGCAAGT
>VBMQ01000085.1:5891-15348 GCA_005878375.1 Methanobacteriota archaeon
CGGAAGAGGTCGCATCGGACGACCGCCAACGGGATTCGGTTTGCGGTCGCATTCCGTCGCAGGAGTCGAGTCGATTCTGGGTTCACGTCCGTGGCGACCACCTTCGCGATCCGCCCGGCGTGAAGGGCGACAAGCCCGGATCCTGCGCCAAGTTCGAGCACGCGCTCCCCCGGCTCGATGGAGACTGCGCTCAACAAGAGATGCGAGTCCTCTCTCGGCGGGTACACTCCCGGCGCCGTGTCAAACCGAAGTCCGGGATCGAATTCCACGTCCGCGGGGACAGCGGCCACGGATTAAATAGCGCACCTCCGTTCGGCCGCGGGTGAATCCCTTCTCGTGGGGCGCCTTGGCGGTGATCCTCGGAGCGGTCGCATTCAGCGCATGGAAGCGCGCGCTCCTGTCCCTCACGCTCGCGATTGCGATCGTGCTCGTATTCCTCCTCGACTACACGAGCGCTCTGATCTCCGGTCTCGGACCGCGGGTCTTCAGCGAGCTCGCGTGGATCAACGTCCCCGGGGTCTACGTGTCCCCCGCATGGACGGTCGTGACGACGATCTTCGTGCATGCCGGCTTCACGCACCTCATGCTGAACCTCTTGGGGTTCGTCCTGATCACGCCCCTGCTCGAGGAGAGAATCGGCACCGTCCGCTGGGCCCTCGTCTTTTTCGTCGGAGCTCTGTTCGGCGAACTCGTGTTCGCGGTCGTGCGGTTCGGGCAGCCCTTCATCCTCGTCGGTGCAAGCGGCGGTCTGATGGCGGTCCTTGGCGCATTCGCGCGGTTGTATCCGCGGGAACGAATCACGCTCTTCCTCCCGATTCCCGGCCTCCCTTCGGTCCCGGTCATCTGGGTGGCGCTCGGCTATCTCTTGCTCTCCTTCGCCCTCTTCGCAGGCCCCGCGGGCGGGATCGCGTACGAGGCCCACATTGGCGGGCTCGCCTTCGGACTCGTCTTCGCACCGTTGATCATGCGCCTCCCCGCAAAGTCGTCCACTGCCAAAGTCGGGGAATTGAATCTGGCGGTGCTTGAGGGCCTGGCGACGACCCGGGAACTTCGGCTCATCCTCGACGAGCTGAAGTCCGCAGACGTCCCCGAGGTGCGGTCCGCGTGGCTCGACAAGTTCGTCGCCAACCTGCGATGTCCGACGTGCGACGGTCCCGTGCGTCTCCGACGGGGCGCTCTCAGGTCGGACTGTGGATGGCGGCAGCCCCTCTAGCGAAAGGCCTTTTTGGGAGAGGCGCACTTGCGAAGCCCGAAATGGTGGTCCCAAGCGCTCTCGTCCTCGTCTGCGAGACGTGCGGCGAGGTGCCGCATCGCGTGCTCTCCGGTCGCATCAGCGGGCGGGATGACGTCGTCTTCCAAGGCACGGTCAAGTGCAGCTCGTGCGGCCGCGTGACCTCCGTGACCCATCGCGAGCGCCGCCCGTTGGCGGTTCCGATCGTCGTGAGCGAGCGGCAGGAGTCGAGCCGCGGAACGATCGAGTTCGCGCCCGAGGAGGTTATCACCGTCGGGGACCGGCTTGACCACGAGGGTCACCACATCGAGATCACCGCCATCGAGGTGGACGAACGGCGCGTGGTGTCGGCTCCCGCCGCGGAAGCACGCACGGTTTGGGCGAAGCGCATCGATCGCGTGGTCGTGAAATTCTCCGTGAACAAGGGAAACCGGACCGCGGCCCACGAGTTCGAGGCCGCGCCGGATGAGGAGTTCGAGATCGGGGACATCGTCGACCTGGGCCGGGAACGCGCGGTCATCCACAAGATGCACGTCGGAACGACGACGATGAAACGCGGCCGCGCGCGGGCGGAGGACATCGTCCGCATGTACGGAAGGCTCGTGCGCGAGCGGACATCGCGGTGAGACCGTGATCACCATCGTCGGCGTCGGGCACGTGTTCGATCTCCGCCGCCAAATCCACGAGATCATCACGTCGCGCCGCCCGGGTGTCGTCGGAATCGAGCTCGACCCGGTCCGGTTCGCGGCCCTGCGCGAGCGGGCGCCGCGGGGGGACGGTCCGATCGTATACCGCCTCCTCGCGTTCTTCCAGTCGCGGATTGCCGGAAAGTATGGGGGGCAAGTGGGCGAGGAGATGCTCGCGGCCGCCGACGCCGCCAAAGACGCGGGCGCGGACCTCGCACTGATCGACAGGGATGCGTCGGACATCTTCCAGCGGGTCTGGGGCAGCATGTCCTTCCGGGAGCGCGTCAAGCTTGTCGTGGCGGCGATCACGGGCCTGTTCATCACCCGCCGACGCGTCGACCAGGAGCTCGCTCGTTTCGAGGAGAACAGCGGCGGGTACATGGAGGAGTTCGCGTCGGAGTTCCCGAGCGTGAAGCGCGTCCTCGTCGACGAGAGGGACGTCCACATGGCGCGCGCGATTCGGGAGCTGCACGCAAAGGTCGGACGCGTCGTGGCGGTCGTGGGCGACGGCCACGTCGAAGGGCTCCGCCGTCAGCTCATCGACCTCCCCCTCGAAGTCATTCGCCTCGGGGAGTTGCGCGCGGGCACCATCCCGCCGCCAATGCCAGAGCCTTCGGGTTCGACGAGCGTTACGTTCTCCTACGAAATCCGGAGGCCGTAGGCCGAAACCTACAAGTCCGCGTCGCGGATGGCGCCCCCATGGAATGCGTCAACTGCGAGCGTGAGATTGCGGACGAGGCGCGGTTTTGCCAGTATTGCGGCGCCCGCCAGCCGACCGTCCAGGAGGAGTTTACTCGGGCGGGGCACGAGGTCGCGGAGGCCACGGTCGCGGTCGTCCAGCGGATCGTCGAGTCTGCGAAGCCGGTCGCTCGGAACGTCGCCCGGTCGGCGAAGCCGGTCGCGGAGAGGGTCACGAAGGCGGGTGCCCGGGCCGCGGAGAAGGCGGCGAAGAAGACGGAGCCGATCGTGACGGAAGCCGCGCGCGCGACGAAGCGCGCCGCGCGCAAGACCGCCCGGATCACGACGAAGGCTGCACGCCGCGTCAAGCAGGCCGCGAAGGGGAAGTAGTCGCGTACATCCTGCCGCCAACCTTAACTACGGCCCGCCGGATGGTCGCGGAGATGGCGCAGGTGCCGCCCTCGCCGGAGGTGCAACAGGCGATCCAGCGGACCCTCGGGTGGCTCAAGGCCCGCTTCCGCCGCCACTACGAGTCGAAGGATCTGCTCCTGCCGGATCAGTTCACGCATCGAGAGTTCGGCTTCATGTACTTCCAACCAGGCCTCGTCCACCGCCACAAGTCGTTCGACGACGTTCACGGGCTCCGCACGTTTCTGGCGGGCAAGCCCCCCGCGCGCGACGTGCCCGCGCACGTCTACCACAGCTCTGCGTACTACGAGCGGCCGGATGCCCCGACGATGGAAGAGAAGGGGTGGCTTGGAGCCGACCTGATCTTCGACCTTGACGCGGACCACATCCCCAAGTCGAAGGAGATGACGTACGAGGAGATGCTGGAGGCGGTCAGGAAGAAGATTGTCCAGCTCCACGACGAGTTCCTCGTCCGCGACTTTGGCTTCGACGAACGATCGCTCAAGATCGTCTTCTCCGGGGGTCGGGGGTACCACATCCACGTCACGGACCCTCGGGTGTGGGAGCTCGGGAGCCACGAACGGCGTGAGATCGTGGACTACATCACGGGGAAGGAGCTCGATGTTCCCGGCTTCTTCCGAGAGTCCGCGTTCGACGCCAAGGAGTTTCGGGGGATCGTAAAGGTGAAGAAAATGGTCGTGCCACCTCGGACCGTGGACGCCGGGTGGGGTGGGAAACTCGCGCGCGGGACCGTCGCGCTCGCGGAACGCCTCGAGGTGATGCCCGCAGCGCAGGCCGTCGAATTCTTGGCGGGGTTTGAATCCGTCGGGGCGTCGGGTGCATCCGACCTCTACGAGAACCTGTTCAAGGCGCGCCCGCCGACAGGGATCCGCGGCGTGGACCGGCTCCGGGAATCGGGGAATCTGGAAGTGCTCACCGATAAGAACCGGGACCGCTTGCTGGCGGTCGTCACGCAACTCCAGCAAGTTCGTGTCGACACGTTCGGCCCGTTGGAGCTCGATGGGATCCGGGCCCGGGCGGAGACGGACGAACCCGTCACGTCCGACATCAAGCGGCTCATTCGCCTCCCCTCCTCGATCCACGGGAAGACGGGCCTCGAAGTCGTGCCCGTGAGCCGGGACCGCCTGGACGCCTTCGTCCCGCTCCGGGACGCCGTCCCCTCCGCTTACGGGGACGACCCGGTCGAGGCACGCCTCCGCGCTCCTATCAAATTCCGCTTGAGGGACGAAACCTTTAACTTGACCCCGGGAATCGTGACCCTTCCCGAATACGCGGCCGTCTTCGCGGTGTGCCGCCAACTCGCCACGGTGTCCTAGGGGAACCGGATGAACAAGTACCGGGATCAGCTGGAGGGGAGTACCCAGCTGTTTCGAATTCGCCGCCTCAAGCGGATCATGTACCTCTTCCTCTTCGCCCTCACGATCGTTCTCGCGGCCGTGTCCATGTGGCTGAACGGCGCGTCGCTGAAACCGCTCTATCTCCCCCTTGACGCGCTCATCTCGATCGTCGTCGTCCTGCTGTTCATCGCGGCCGTGGCGGGGATGGCCTTTCGCCGACTCGAGATGCGATACGCGAAGCGCGACAGCCAGCGGTTCCTCATCGCGCGGACCTCAATCCGCGAGGCGTGGGGGATCCTCGCCCTCTGCGTGATCCTCGCTGTCCTCCTCTTCATCCCTTGGACGTCCCAAGAGATCAACGGGACCCTCCAGGAGCAGCGGGCGCTGGACATCCCGCGCGGTCAGTTCGCAAACTACACGTTCTCGAACAAGGACGCGTTCGCCGTCACGCTGTTCACGGGGGGCCGAGTTCAAATGCAAGGCGCGCAGGTCGCCGTGACCTTCGTCGCGTCTTCGTCAAAAGGAACGTTCACGACGTCCACGTTCGGGTCGGGCATCGACTTGCCGCCGTTGGCAGAGCCCGGGTACGTGGTCTACACGCTGACGATTCAGAACTCGAACAACGCCCGCGTCCAAGGCCAGCTCGTCCTCCGGCGGGTCATGATGCCGGAACTCACCGGGGTCGTCCCCGCCGTTCTGGTCGCTTTTGGCATCGTTGAGGCTCTCTGGATCACGTACGCCCGCCCCTTCCGAATGAAGTACGAGGCCTCCTCGATCTACAGTGTGCGGTACGCGGAAGCCTCGGACGCGGGCGCGGGGAACTTGCCCGCGGTGGGACGAGGGCCCGTTCCGATCGTTCCCGCGCTCGCTCAGCCGATGGCGGCGCCGCGATATCCACCGCCGCCCCCGCCTCCTATGGACATGCCAATTCGCACGTCGGTTCCCTCGGCTCCGATGCCTCCGGCGGAGCCCGAAGGGCCGACGGTCCCGGAACAGCTCGATCAGGGCAGCAAGCTCTACTCGGAGGGGAAACTCGACGCCGCGCTCGAGGTGTTCGACGAGATCCTGGAGCGAGAACCGACGAACGTGCCCGCCCTCCTTGCCGGCGCCGCGGTGCTCGTCCGGCTCGGACGAGGGGACGAGGCGCTGCGACAGTACGATCAGATTCTCAGTCTCGACCCGCGGGACGCGAAGGCCCTCGCAGGCCGCGCGAGGCTGTACGAGGCGGAAGGGCGCTGGGCCCAAGCTGCGGAGGCGTGGGGGGCGTATCTGCAGGTGGTGCCCCCGGACCTTGAGGCCCGCCAAGCCCGAGCGGAGCTCCTCCTGAAGACGGGGGATCGCGGCGGCGCGGTGCGGGAGCTCGAACAAGCGCTGTTCCTTTCGCCCTCGGATGCACGGATCCGGCAACGGCTCGAGGGGCTCCGGATCAACGTGCCCCAGCTCCTTTCGCAAGCCCTCGTCGCCTCGGCGTCGGGCCGGTACGACGAGGCCCTCGTGGACCTCGGGCTGATCTTGGCGGTGGACCCGGACAACGTGAACGCGCTCGTCGGGAAAGGGGTCGCGCTGCGGCGGGCCGGTCGCGCCGACGAGGCCCTGCAGGCGTTCGAGCTTGCGCTCTCGAAGCAACCCGGGAATTCGGCAGCGCTGCGCGCGAAGGGCGCCATCCTCGAGGAGAAGCAGGACTACACAGGCGCCCTCGACGTGTACGACGACCTCCTCGCATGGAACCCGCGCGACCCGGAGGTGTGGGCGATGCAGGGCGTCGTCCTCGAGAAACTCGGCGAGCCGGAAGAAGCGCTCGCATCGTACATGGAAGCGCTCAAGCTCGACGCCTCGAACCCAGAGTGGCGCCGACGCGCCGACGCGCTGGAGTCGTCGAGGAAGGGGCAGGAGGCGTTCCTCGAGGAGCTGTTCGGCGTCGAGGGCGTCGGGCCTGCGCGGGCGCGAGCCCTGCTCGCGGCGGGCTACAAGACCGCAGACGCGTTGCGCCGCGCGTCGGAGGACGACCTCGCGCAAGTCAAGGGGATGACGCGGCAGATCGCGAGAGATCTCTACCGCCACTTCCATGGGGAGGGCGCGACTCCCGCGGACGCAGCCCGCGCGAAGTAGGCCGGGAACCCTTTAATAGGGACGCCGGTTCCCATCGCTCGTATGAAGGCGTTTCTCGTCCGTGGAACGTTCCGGATGGCCCGCGACTGGACGAAGTTCGCGAAGGATGTTGCCGCGGACGACGAGAAGGCGGCCGTGGAACGTGTCATGTCCGACTTCGGGAGCAAGCACGGCGTCCGTCGGATGTACGTGAAGGTCAAGGACGTGACCGCCGTCCCGCTCGAACAAATTAAGGACCCGGTGGTCCGGTTCAAGGCGGGCGGAGAGCCGTGAGCGCGCCCGCGGCCTCGGAGCGGGAACTCCGACGGGCGGCGGCGAACTTGGAGACGGTCCGCGGCCAGATGGAGGCGCTCGCGAGGCAGGCGGACACGCTTCAACTCGCGATGGAGGAGATTGTGCGGGCTCGGGAGACGCTCGAGCAGACGCGGAAGGCGGGCATCGGGCGCGAGGTGCTCGTCCCGATCGGGGCGAACAGCTTCGTCGTGGGGCAACTCAAGGACGCCGATCGGGTGATCGTCGGGATCGGAAGCGACGTCGCGATCGACCTGCCCGTTACCGCAGCCGTCGAGCGACTCGAAGCGAGGGCGAAGGCGATCGAGGAGGCGGAGCGCGGGCTCGCGGAACGCATGGCGGGGCTCGAGCAGCAGGCGGACGCCCAAAGCCGCCGCGTCCAAGAGCTGTACGAAAGGGCCCAAGGCGCGCCACCAGGATAGCCCATGTTCCGGTCCCTCAAGGAGCGGCTCCTTGGCTGGCGTCAGAAAGCCGTCGAGGAACCCGCCGCGGATGCGGTCGTCGGCGAGAAGGGGCGGAAGATCCGCGAAGGGAGGCTCGACGAGGTCCTCGATGACCTCGAGATCGCGCTCCTCGAAGCCGACGTCGCCCACCCCGTGGTCCAAGCGATTCTGAAGGACATGCGGGAGGAGATCGTCGGTCGGCGGATCTCTCGAGACATTCCCTTCGAGGAGGGGATCGAGCTCGCGCTCCGCCACGCGGTCGAGAAGGTGCTGGCGGCGGAGCGCATCGACTTCCTGGAATTCGTACGAAAGGCGCCGAAGCCCGTCGTCGTCATGTTTGTCGGCGTCAACGGGACGGGAAAGACGACGGTGATTGCGAAGATTGCGAACCTGCTCCAGAAGAATGGGCTCACGGTCGTGATTGCGGCGGCGGACACGTTCCGGGCCGGCGCGATCGAGCAGATCGAGGTGCACGCGAACCGACTCGGAACGAAGCTCATCAAACACGCGGCGGGCGCGGATCCTGCGGCGGTCGCGTTCGACGCGGTCGAGCACGCGAAGGCGAGACGGCGCGACGTCGTCCTCATCGACACCGCGGGACGAATGCAGACGAACACGAACCTCATGGACCAGATGAAGAAGATCAAGCGGGTGGCGAATCCGCACATGGTCGTCTTCGTGGGCGACGCGCTCGCGGGCAACGACGCGGTCGAACAAGCGCGCACCTTCTACGAAGCGGTCGGGTTCGACGCGGCGATCTTGAGCAAGATTGACGCGGACGCGAAGGGAGGGGCGGCGCTCAGCATCGCCTACAGCGTGGGCAAGCCGATCCTCTTTGTGGGGACCGGACAAGGGTACGATGACTTGCAGGTTTTCGATCCGCGGTGGATGGTCGAGAAGATTTTCGAGGAGACCTAAGGGCCGGCAAACTCGCCGTCGGTTACCGTCTGGCTAGCTGGGCGGGGCTTCGCCATTGTGACCTGAGGGGGGCGCGCCGTCTCGTCGCCTTCTCCGGCGCAACAACACCACGACAATGATGAGGGCGTCTGCGGCGAACAGGATTGTCCAAGCCCAAAGGGGGACACCTGACGTTCCGGTGGTGGACGCGCTGTTTTCGAAGGAACCGAGAATCGTTCCTGGTGCGGTGCACGTGATTGTATGGGACACGGCCCCTCCATCGGACCAAGACTTGAACGCACCGGCTGCGCTGTCGCGCTGGGAGGGAGGGACGCCAATCTGGCGGGTGGAATTCGCCGCGCACCAGAAGTCGTACGGGGCCGTGTAGGTCGAGCCGGAGAGGGTGAATTGGAGGCCGGCGGGGGTGGTGTCGATCAGAATCAGGTACTCCATCGAAAAGGTCGCGGTGTAGTTACCTGCGGATGAGCACGTGATTCCGTGCGTCGCGGCGCCGCCGTCAGACCAAGAATCGAAAACGTATCGCGTGTACCCCGCCATCTGTGGTGACGCGACGCTGAGGGTGTGCCCGCTACCGTCGGCGCACCAGAAGGAATACGGAGCGTTCCGCGGAGTTCCGTCGAGCGCGATGCCACGTCCGGGCGGCGATGTAAGGAATGTTACATTGTACTGGGTCGTGAAAGTGGCTGTGATCGTGGCCGGGGCGTTGCAGACGATGTCATGCGTCTGGGCGCCAGCATCGGACCAGTTCGCAAAAGTGTAGATGCCCTGCGGCGTTGTCGCGCGGATGTTCACGGGAGAGTCGGGGCCGCACCAGAACGTGTAAGGGGCGGTGACCCCGGTCCCGTCGACCAGGAGTTGGAGGGCCGCAGGCGTCGTGTCCACCGTGATCTCCACGGAGGTCATGTCGAGCTTGGCGGTGAATGCGTCCAACGTGCCATTGAAGGTCGTGTAGAAGGCCCCGGGAGTCACCGGGAAGGTGGTCTCGTTAGAGTACGTGGCTCCGGCGACGTAAGCGTTCCCACCGGCGTCCAGCGCGATGGACTGGCCGTACTCGCCTCCGCCCCCGCCCAAGTACGTGGCGTAGAGGAGGGTGCTCCCGGTGGCATCGAGCTTGGCGACGAAGGCATCCCCCCCAACGGATTCGGGCTCGGGGTAGAACACGCCGCCATTGTAGGTCGTGTCAAAGGCCCCAGGGGTCAAAGGGAAGGTGGTCTCGTTGGAGTACGTGGCTCCGGTGAAAAAGACGTTCCCGGTGGCGTCGACGGCGATGGACTTGCCATAGTCCGCTCTGCTGCCGCCAAGGTAGGTGGCGTAGACGAGGTTGGTACCTGCGCC
>VBMQ01000086.1 GCA_005878375.1 Methanobacteriota archaeon
CTCGAGGGCTTGCGCGACCCCCGCCAGCCGGTTCCAGTGGACGTTGTCGAACAACCGCCACACCGTGTTCTTCTGCGCACGCTCCCACAGGTCGTTGTCGTTGCAGAGGAAGAGGCCGCCCTGGGGGCCGAAGAAGGACTTGTGCGTGCTCCCGACGAGGATGTCCGCGCCCTCCGGGAGCGCGTGTTGGAACACCCCGCCCGCGATCAGTCCGAGGACGTGCGAGCCGTCGTAGCCGATGCGCGCGCCGACCGCGTCCGCGGCCTCGCGAAGGGGCGCCATCTCGTACGGGAAGAGGAGGAAGCTCGCCCCGAGGATCACGAGGTCCGGCTTCCACGAGCGGATCTTCTTCGCCGCTTTGGCGGTGTCGACCCGCCACGCGTCCTCGCGGAACGGCAGGAAGTCGACCTTGAGGTTGAGACCGAGGGCGTCCGGGATGTACGGCGGCATGTAGCCGTCGTACCCGCCGTGGGCCGCGTCGACGGTGAGCACGCGCGCCTTCGGCTTGGCGGCGGTGAGGAGCATGAGCATCCCCGCCAAGTGGCCCGACAGCGGCTTCAGGCTCGCGTGGCGGGCCTCGAACACGGACCGCGCGAGGGCCTCGCCCATCGCCTCGATCTCGTCGAGGTACTTCGCGCCGCCGTACGCGTTCACGACTTTGGAGCCATGGATTTCCCCGGACCACGGGAGCGTGTACCGGCCCGCCAAATCGGACGCGAGGGCGCGACGGACCTGCGGACTGCTCACGTTCTCCGACGGCTGCAGGTTGATGCAGCTGTCCGCGCGCCACCGCTCGTGGCGCTCGACGAGGGAGAGGACGTCGACCACGCCGCACGGAACCCGGGGCGGCTATAAGTAGGTGGGAGGGCTCGCCCGAAGGGACCCCACAGCCCGGGGAACGCGGGCGCCGTCAGTTGTACATGTTGTTGTCGTCGCCCTTCGGCGTGCTGTCGAACTCCTCGTCGGAGTCCTCGAAGACGGCGTTGAACAACGCATTCACGATCTCTCGGAGCTGCTGGATTTCCGTCCGCAATCGACGGACTTCCCGGTGCAATTCCTCACCGGAATCCCTAGGAGAATCCATCCGAATATCACGTGTGCATAGGCCCGCGGGACTTAAAGGCTTTTGGATGTCCGTGCGCGGCGTGATTCCCACGCGAGAGCGAGACCAGAATGCGTCCTCATCGCCGCCGATCTTGGCGGGGAGGCCCTCGGCCCCCACCGCCACTGCGATCGCGGTCTCGATCTCGTCCCCCGCCACCGCCGCGCGGCGGTCCGCGGTCCCGTCCACGTCCCCGGTCATCCCATTCCCGCGGCTCTCTTCGCGGTCCTTCCGGTTCCTTCACGATGGGGATCGGCGCCTGCAGCTCCGGCTCCCCGTAATCCGCCGCGAGCTTTCGGCCGTAGACGCGTTCGCACCGCGGACACCGGACTTCGTTCCCCTTCCGCTCCATCGGCGTCCGATCGAAGCTGCACAGGGCGAGGACGACGCCGAGGTTCTGCTCCGCCGTCGTGATCTGGAGGGACGGGTCCGTCTGGATCACGCGCGCCCGGATGATGTCCCCAAGGCGCATCGCGTCGTGGATGTCTTCCACGTACGCGTTCGCGATCTTCGACACGTGGAGCGAGGCGGACACCTCGCCCCCGACCTGGCGCCGCCGTCCCTGGATCGCCTGGATGTTCGCCTCCGCCATCGAGGCCCGGATCTCGTCGACGACGCCATACACGACGTCTCCGACCCGCAAGATTGCGGGCGGGTTGAACGGCGTCACCCGCGCGACCCGGTGCTCCCCGTCGAGCTCGAGTCTCCCCGGCTGCGCGGCGAACACCTTGCCGTCCTCCTCGTACGTCCCCTCGCCGGCCTCGTACTCCTCGGTGACCGCGACTTCCTCGCCGGGGAGAACCACGCGCGACGCCATCGTCAGGCCGCGGGATGCGGCGTGCCGGATTTAAGGGTTCGGCCCGAGCGCTCGATCCGGAAGAGGGTGGCGGGGACCTCGACGACCTCCTTGCGGTGGAAGTCGAACGTGTGCGGGATGGGGAACGCGAACCGCAGGCGGTCCGTGACGACGCCGCCAAAGGAGGCGACGCGCGATTCGACCCACGGCTCCGTCTCCCCGTTGTGGAACGTGTACACCGCGGACCAGATCGCGAGGGCGTGCTCGAGGAACGGCGCGTCCGCGTGCTTCTTCTGCGAGCCGAACGGCGGGTTATGGATCACCGTGTCGCACGGCTCCGGGAACTCCGCGACGTCGACGGTCAGGAGGGAGACGTCGACCCCGAGCGCGTTCGCGTTCGCCATCGCGACCCCGAGGGCGGCCTCATCCGTGTCGACCGCGATCACCTCCGCGGCGCCGAGGAGCTTCGCCCCGATCGCGAAGATGCCCGTGCCGCACCCCGCGTCGAGCACTTTCTTCCCCGCCAAATCGCCTTTTCCATGTGCGAAGTACAGGACTTCCGCGGCGATCACCGCGGGCGTCTGGTACTGCTCGAGCGTCGGGTTCGGACTCGGGTGGGGTTTCACCTTTTGCAGGAGAATTTCGAGTTCGCGCTGCTTCACGGGCGGCCCCGAACCGGGCCCCTCGCATAAGCTTTGGCGGGCTCACCCGGTCGAGTGAATCGCGTCGCTCCCCGCCTCGCGATCCCGCACCGCCCCGACGCCCTTCGGCGTGATCAGGACGGAGAAGTCGGCGGGCCCCTTCCAATTGATTTGCACGTACGCCTGCCGCTCCAGCCGCTCGAGGTTCGTGCGCAGCTCGTCGTACCCGAGGCCGCGGAACTTCGCGAACATGTCGTTTTTCGTGAGGCCGAGGAAGCCGCGGAGCGCGAGCGCCTCCAGGATGCGGTTCTCGAGGTCCATCGCGACAGACCTCGCCTTGATCGTCCGCATCGCGTTGTTGACGATCTCCACCGCCAACGAGTTGAACGCGTCGTCGACCGCCTCCGCCGTCTTCGCACTCGTGTAGATGAACGGCGCGTCCCACGGCTTCGCCGCCTTCGTGACGGCCTCCTCGCCGAATTCGCCCTTCGCCGCGAGGTCGTTCTTGTTCACGAGGATGTACACGGGGCACTCCCCCGCGATCTCGAGCGCGGTCGCGATCCAGTCCGTGAGCGCGTCGAGCGACGCGCGGTTCGTCAGGTCGCACACGGCCAGGATGCCCTGCGCGTCGAGGAAGAACGTCTCCCGGATCATGTCGCGGAAGCCCTTCTGCCCCATCACGTCGAAGATCGCCATGTCGAGGTCGATCTCGGTGTCCACGCCGTGCGGGATCGTGAGGGAGATCTTCGTGACCTTCGTGCCGACCGTGTGGAGGTACTTGTCGTCGAACTCGTCCATCACGAAGCGGCGGATCAGGGACGTCTTGCCCACGCCCGACTCGCCGACGAGGGCGATCTTCGACTTCATCTTGTGGGACGTGGGCATCGTTCTGCTCCGGGCTGGGCGCGTACTATGTTCGCCGCCGGCCTCTTAAGGGTTGGCGCTTTGGTATCATCAAGGGTAACGGCGCGGCGCTCAAGTGCCTTGCTGCGGGCGCTCCTCGTCCGGAGCCTCGTCCTCGTCCTTCTTCTTGCGGCGGACGACGAGGAAGCCGGCGACGGTCCCGACCGCGAAGAGGACGACGGCCCCCACGATCACCGGGGTGTAGTCAACGGACGGCGGGGTCGGAGTCGCCTCGATTGCGAGCGTGTACTCGGCGGACACGTTCCGGTTCCCGGCCGCGTCCTCTGCGTAGATCCGGTACCGGACCGTCCCCGCGGTCGGCTGGGCGGGAATCGCGGACTGATACGTCGCGCCCGAGAGGCCCATCGTGTCGTTGTGGCGGTCTCCGGCTGTGCCGGTGTAGGCGACCTTCACCACCGCGACCGAGCCGTCGGAATCCACGACCCGCGCGTTGATCTGGATTTCCGTCCCGGCGTGCAGGGGACCCGTCGGCTGCGTATGATAAATCTCTGGCGGCGTTGCGTCGGGCGGGGCGGTGATCGTGAAGGACCCGGTCGCGGACGCCCAGTTCCCCGCCGCGTCGGACGCCCAGACCCTGAACGGATACGGGCCGACGAGGAGCCGGGTCGACGCGTACGCGAATTCATTGGCGGTGCGAGGCGCCATCGTCGCGTTGCCGGAGCTCCCGTCCGGCCTCGTCACGTTCACGTGCACC
>VBMQ01000087.1:0-1305 GCA_005878375.1 Methanobacteriota archaeon
CCCTGAATTACATGATCGTCATCCTCGTTGCGGCCGTACTCGCCCTGATCTTGGGCGGGGCGTCGCTCGCCCTCCGTCTGCCGATCATGGCTGCCCTTCGCGCAGGGCAGGTCACGGAGGCGCGCGGCGTCCCGGAGAAGCGCCCGGGTGCCGGCGGCCTCATCTCCGTGGACCTTGGCGGCGTCGACTTGCAGGTGAAGGAGAACCTCGCGAACCGCCTGTTGGACGGGCGAATGAACGAGGTTGCATTCGTCCTTGCGGGTCCCGGCGGTCCCCGGCACGCGGATCGCGCGCACGCCGCCGTCATCGCGGTGAACGGCGACGCCTCCTCTCCCGCCGACGCGTTCGTCCTCGTGCCCCCCGAGGTCCTTCAGGCGCTGCGCCCGGGGAAGCGCGGGGCGCTGGCACGGAGGGCGTGAGGCGATGTCGGTGCGCGCTCGACCGGTCTTGCTGCTCGTTGCGGTGTCCGCGTTCGTCGCGATTGCCCTTGCGTTCGCCCCGTCCGCACGCGCGACGAACTTCATTTGGCGGTTCACGGCGTGCGACGAGCCCGACGGGAGCACGTGTCTCAACGGCGGCGGAGGACTCAACTCGGTGAATCTGCCCATAGGCACCGCAATGACCCTCAAGATCATCCCGGGCGCCATCGGCGGCTGCGATGGCTCCGGCGGTACTGCGTCCACGGTCGATTGGGGCGATGGCACGACCCCGACCTACGGTACCGGGACCGCCTACCACTCGCACACGTACCAAGGTGCGGGGACGTTCGTGATCACCGCGTCGTGCGGCGGGTACACGAACTCCTTCGACAACCCGCCGCTCACGATTGGCGGCGGCGGGATTGGCGGGGTTGGCGGCCTCGGCCCGCTCGACCCGTCCGGCGCCCTATTCGCCCCGACCCTTACGGGACTCATCCTCGCATTGGTGGCGTTGGGGATGGCGAACGCGCGGCCCCCGCTGCCGAACGTGCCCGCTGGAACGGCGGGCCGTCCCGCCTGGTGGCGTCCGCGGCTCCAATCTGGGATCCCGGCGAGCATGGCGCAGCACGTCGTCTCCCTGCGGGACATCCCGCTCGGCGCTCCCCGCCAGGAGCAGCCGCGGATCCAGATGGAACCGGGCAAGCCGACGGACCCGTTCCAGAAGATGCATTGCCCCGCGTGCGGTGGAATCATGGGGTACGCGGTTGCGGGATGGTTCTGCATGAATCCCGCGTGTCCGCTCCGGCACGGACCGCAAACGCAATTCCCCGGGATCGGACAAGGGTACGGACCGCCGCCCCTCGCGCCGCCAACGGTTTGAGCGACC
>VBMQ01000087.1:1310-6323 GCA_005878375.1 Methanobacteriota archaeon
ACGGCTTGTTGCCGCGGGTCTCCCCTTGCCGATGGAACGTTCGTCCCCCGAGCTCCCACGGGACCTGCGAAACGGAACGTTCATCATCGCTGCGGCGGTCGCCGCTCCGTGCGCGAACGAGCGCTCCGGTTGTGGACCGCGATCAAGCGCCTCCCGTGGCAGCGGTTCGGGGCCGGGGTCGTCGCGGGGGCGTGCGCTCTCGTCCTCACATTCATTCTCCGCGCGTACGGCCTCGGAGTCTTCCTCCCGGAGATCGCGGTGAACTTCGTCGTCGCCCACATCCCCGGCGACATCGAATCCTTCTTCATCCGGACGATGGGCGAAGGCGCGAAGATCCTCGGGGTCGTGACGGCGCTCGCCGTGTTCCTCGCCCTCCCGGGGATCGCGGCCGTCTTCTACCGCCGGGTCCAGACGTGGGTCCCGAACCGCTGGGGCGTGATTGCCATCTACACGTTCGGCACGGCGGGCGTCGCGCTCCTCGTCGTCCTGCCGCTCCTCGGGGCCGGGTTCGCCGGCGCGGGCACGAACCAAGGCCCGTGGGCCGCCGCGTTCTCCCAGCTCCTTGGCGGGTGGCTGTACGCGGCCGTGCTCGACTACTTCCTCGTCGAGTTCGCCGCCAAGCACCCGACGGGCTTCGACGTGACCCGCCGGAACCTGTTCAAATGGGGCGCGGCCTCCGTGGTCGTCGCCCTCCTCGCGTTGTACGGAGTCACGCGGCTCCTCCCGAAGGTCGCGAGATTGGCCTTCGCCTCCGTGTCGGAAATGTTCGCGAAAGAGGTGACGCCGACGGACGAGTTCTACGTCGTCACGAAGAACCTGATCGACCCGACGGTGGACGAAGCCTCCTGGAGATTGGCGGTGGGCGGGATGGTCGTCACCGCCAAGACGTACGGGATCGACGAGCTCCGCGCGATGGCCGCAACGGACGAATACGTGACGTTCGAGTGCGTGAGCAACGAGGTCGGCGGGAACCTGATGAGCACCGCCAAATGGAGCGGAGTCCCCGTAGCCGACCTCATCAACGCGTCGAGTGTGGTGGCCGGTGCCGACTGGGTCCTCTTCACGTGTGATCCGGACGGGTACACGGTCGCGATCCCGCTCGCGAAGGCGACGGACCCGGCCACGCTCCTCGCGCTCCGGATGAACGACGGGCCCCTCGCGGTGAACCACGGGCATCCCGCGCGGGTCGTCGTGCCGGGCAAGTACGGGATGTTCTCCGCGAAATGGGTCACGGGCATCACCCTCGTGCGCGGGGAAGTGCTCGGCTTCTGGCAACAGAAGGGGTGGACGAACGCGGGCCTCGTCCGGACCACCGCGATCATCGCGACGCCCCCGCCGGACACGATCGTCGGGGCCGCGGTCACGATTGGCGGCGTGGCGTTCGCGGGCGACCGGGGCATCGCGCGGGTCGAGGTGAGCACGGACGGCGGCCTCTCGTGGGCGCCCGCCACGTTGAAGACCCCGCCAAAGTCGCCCCTCACGTGGACGATGTGGACGTACGACTGGAGTCCGCCCCGTGGTGGCTCCTACAGGATTGTTGCGCGTGCGGTCGACGGGACGGGGACGCTGCAGGAGTCCGCGCCCGCGCCCCCGTTCTCAAACGGGTCCGCCGGATACGACGCGATTACACTGCTCGTGTCATTGTGAGGGCGGCGCGGGTTTGGCGGGAGCCGCCCGACGGATTCCGAAGATCGCGATGAGGAGACCGAGGATCGCAACGCCGCCGCCGATCGCGATCCACTCGGGCCCTCGCATGAACGTCGCAGGCAGGAGGTACGCCCCCTGGAGCGCCCACGTCGCGCCCATTAGGACGACGATGAGGCCGATGATCACGAGGACGGGGCGCATCGCTTCACACGACCCGCAGGCTCATCGTGATCTCGGCTTTCAAGAGACGGGAGATCGGGCAGCCCTTCTTCGCCGCGTCCGCGGCGGCCTGCACTTTGGCGGGGTCGGCACCGCCGACTTTGGCGGTGACGTCGAGGTGCACTTCCTTCACGGCCCACCCCGCGTCCGTCTTGTCGAAGTCCGCGGTCGCCTTCGTCTCGACGCTCTCCGGCGTGATCCCCGCCTTCCCGAGCTCGGCCGAGAACGCCATCGAAAAGCATCCCGCCTCCGCCGCGGCAATGAGCTCCTCGGGATTCGTGCCGGGGGTGGACTCGAAGCGCGTCGTGAACGAGTAGGCGAGGTTCCGGAACGCCCCGCTGTCGCCGGACATCGTGCCCTTGCCGTCCTTCAGGTTGCCCCGCCAGATCGCGCTCGCTCCCCGCTTCATGAGTATCTCCAGCCCCGCCAATTGGCGGCGATTCTTAACCCTTGCCTCGCTGGCGGCGCTCCGCCAAGTCGAGCGCCTCGTTCACGAGCTCGTCCGCCCGGCGGAGCCAGCCAGTCAGGCGGGGACGGTGTTCGTACGAGACGTGGTTGAACGCGTCGGCCTTCTCCATCGCGACGCGGTGCAACTCCTGGAGGCGGGGTTCGCGCACGCGGTATTCCCCGCGCATCTGGCGGATCATGAGTTGGCTGTCGGAGATGCATGAGACGTCCCCGTCCGTGACGCTCGCCGCCAGCGCGAGGCCCTTGATGAGCGCCCGGTATTCCGCCTCATTGCTCGTCGCGACGCCGAGGTACTCCTTGTGCTCGCGCCTCGGTCGGTCGTGCTCATCCCGGATCACGATGCCGATCGCCGCGGGTCCCGGGTTCCCGCGGGCTCCGCCGTCCGTGTACACGGTGAGGTCCGGCATCCTCACGCTCCCCGGACGGTCTTCCGCATGAGCACGGTGATCGAGCCGAGCTTCGCGATCCTCCGGAAGCCCTCGCGCTCGAACATCGGCACGGACCCCGTATAGGACGGCTGCGGTTTGCCCGGGACCTCGAACGGAAACGCTTCGACGAGCCCGCCGCCCCGCGCGCGGACCGCCGCCAACGCGGCGTGCAGCGCGAACTTCGCGAGGCCCTCCTTCCGCCGATGCTTGTCCGTGAAGATGCAGGTGATCCGCCAGGTTGTGCGGCTTGGCGGCGGAGCGAGCGCCGGGTTCCGTCGCGCGAGGTTCGGCCGCGGGAGCTCCTCGACGGGTCCGTACTGACACCAGGCGACGGGCTCGCCGTCGTCGTACACGATCACGCCGTGCGCTTGGCCCGACAGGACGAGCGCTTTTCGCAGCGCGTACCGTCCCTCGTGGGTCCGGTCATCGAATCCCTTCAACCTTCGGACGTGGTACGTGCACCAGCAGGCGCCCCGGACCCCGCGGTATTTCCCGAAGAACGCCTCGAAATCGGGCCACGTCTTCGGCGACAGTTCCTTCGTCGTCAGGGCCACGGCCATGGATGGGCGTCCCGGGTATCTGTGTTGCGGGCCGGGTTCACGATGCGGTCAGCGCCGCCAAGAACTGCGAGACATCGTCCGGCGAGAGGTTCGGCCCGTCCGGCTCCGTGACGAAGGTGAACGTCTTCCCTTGCGCCGTGATCTCGAGGAGTTCCCCGCCCACAATCTTCCCGCCGGGGCCGAGCGGCACGGGCTTCCGATGCACCGCGGAGGCCGTGCCGAGGGGAATGTCCGCGGACACCGCAAACCCGGAGAAGTTCATCACGTTCCACGCGCCGTGCGACACGAGCTGTGGCTTGAGGTCGAGGAGGCGCCGGTCCGTCAGGAGGAGCGTGGAGTTGCGGCACGGGAGGACGAAGGCAACCTGCTCTCCGTCCTCCAGATGTTCCGCGAAGAGGCGGAGCCGCTCCGGATCGCGCTTGTCCGCTTGGCGGCCTCCGAAGAACTTGGCATTTGCGAATGCGCGGGTTGGATCCGCCACGCGGGGCTCCGACGGGCGAATCGGCTTTAAGGATTATCTCCGCCGGTCGGCCGGGTCTGCGGGTGCCCTCGTTCTCGGCGAATTTGGCGGTAAGCCCCCAGAAATCCGGACATCGCGATGCACACGAGGGTGAGCAAGCCGAGCACGACCGCCGCCACGATGAATTGTCCAGAGGCGACGACACCGTCAGACCCTGCCTCACTCCCCGTCAAGAGGAGGGACAGGGTGCCGGAGAAAAGAGCGGCGGCACCAAGGGCGGCTGCGGCCAACCGAAGCGTGCGGTCGAAATCCACGGTCGGAGATGCGCCGGAGAGGCCATAAAAGTTTCAGCCCCTCCGTCTTCGCGAGCCGCTCCGCACGGGTGGGCCCACGGTTGTGGGCGCGCGTGTCATCCTACCGAGTCGGAGAGGGATGGTCGCTCGGGTCCCCAGAAGGCGTGGTCCTCGATCGCGTTCCGGGCCGCGCTCCTCCATGCCTCCAAGGTCGAGCGGAGGCCCCGGACTTCCGCCTCGAGTCCTCGAACGTAGGTCGCATGGTCCGGCTGGATCGAGAAGCTCACGACGCCGTCGTCTAGGCTGAAGACGTAGAGGTCATCCATGCTAGTATCCCCGAGAGTTATTGAGTAGTAACGGAAGGACTATTCGAAGCTTCCGATGCTAGCATCCCCGAGAATCATTCAGTGGTAACGGAAGGACTATTCGAAGCGTCCGACCAGTTCGGCACCTCGTCCGAGGTCTTCAGCGCGAACCAGTAAATGACCCCGCTGCTAAGGCCCACGACCATCGCTCCCTCCCCCTGTCCCGCGGTGTGAGGGAAGAATGGCAGCTCGTAGTGGTCGGCGGCATCGAAGTTGTCGCTCGTAATCGCGAACTGGGCGTACCGGAAGTCGTACCAGGTTGCGAGCCCCGCCGTCCCGTCGTCCCCCGGCGCCGTCCACTGGAGGGCTGCCCAGTTCGCGCCGTGGGCGATCACGGTCAGGTTCGTGATTCGAATGGGCGACGCCACGTCAGGTCCCGCGGTCGCGTTCCCCGAGGAGTCCCCCGCCCCCCCACCCCCGTCGGACGGGTAATCGGGCAGCGGCCCGCTGTAGGGGTAGTCCGCGTACACGCCCCTCCCGTTGTCGAGGAAGACCATCGTCCCCACGCCCGCCCACCCCGCCGCGAGCGCGCGGTCCACGTACCAGGGCCAGTAGCCGTACCCGATCGGGCTG
>VBMQ01000087.1:6444-9329 GCA_005878375.1 Methanobacteriota archaeon
GTCGAGGCCGCCGTAATAGAAGAGCCAGTACGCGAGGCCGTAGTCCGTGGGGAGGCCGGGGAACAGGGTCCAGCCGCCGAATCCCAAGGTAAGGGGATGGGTCGGCGCGCTCGGGCGGACGTCGGAGATCAGCGCGTTCGCCCACGCCTTCAGCGCGGTGATGCCGCCGACGCTTGCCCAGTACACGTCGTTGTCGACGTCGGGCTCGTTCCAGAGGTCCCACATCGCGATCGTGCTGTCCCCGTCGTACCGCGCGAGGATCGCCTTCGTGGCCTCGACATGCTTGAGGTATTCGGGCGAGCTCGTGTCGAAGAACGTGTTGTCCTTCTGGGTCGCGAAGTGGCCCAGCACGGGGACGACGTAGACCCCCGCTTGGTGCGCCCAGTAGACCATCCGGTCGAAGATCGCCCAGAACGTGGCGGGATCGCTCTTCCACGCGTCGTAGACGCCGTTCGGGTACCAGGTGTCGTCCGCGATCCACACGCGCACCATGTTGGGCCGCGGGCTCCCGACCGCTTGGTAGTGGAGGAAGTAGCGGAAGTACTCGTGCCACAAGGAGTCGGCGTCCGTGATCCCGTCGATGTGGCCGTCGGGACCGGACGGGAACAGGCCGTTGTTGCCCCACGCGTTCGGGTCGGGCGTGCCCCACAGACCGGACGCGATCATCGCGTTGATGAACACGTACTGGTCGTTCGGACCGAACAGCTGGACGGCGCTTCCGTCGACCATGAGCGAGCCACCGGACGCATACACGAACCCGATCGTCGACGGCGCCTTCGCGGGGGCGCTGAGACATCCGCTCACCGTGAGCGACAGCAGCACCGCGAGCGCGGTCATGGCGACGTGCTTGGGAGCCATGATGGGCTCTTTGGACCGAGCCCCTAGTCATTGGTTGCCCCGCGTGGGTCACCTGTGACCTATGGGTCAAGGGTGACTGGCAATTCGCCACTCTCCCCGGGCCTCTCCTTCTTGACCATGAGAATGAGTTGTCCTTTGACGGTACCGCCGAGAGTGTTCTTGATTGTGACCCAGTCCTCGGGATTCACCTCCGCGAGCCGGACGGTCCGACGATACGTCTTCTGCCACGGACCGGGTCCGCGGCCCGCGCGCGGGACCTTGTGGCACTCCTCCGCGACGCCGAGCTGGATGAACGCCCGCATGTACCGCGGGACGTTCCGCTCGCCCCCCAAGTCCAACAGACTGTTCTGTTCGGTCGTCGTCATCGGGTGAGTCGCCTGGTCGAGGAATCGGACCAGGCGCGAGAGGCTGTGAAGTCGATTCATTCCGTCGGTCATGCGATCCGGTCGCGTGCCTCCGAGTCGGGCACGCGTCTCGCATCCCCTTCCGTTTAAAAAATCCACCGCCGACAGTATCAGTTGGAGATCATCCGGCGGCATCCGTCATTATCATCCGGCGTTCTCATTCAACGGAAGGAAAAGGCCTCGATCCGCGCTCGTTCCGGCGTCCGAGCGTGTACGAATTCGCACACAAAATAGTGATGCCAAGCACACGCCGCCACACCCCAACGACTGCCTCTTAAGAGCCGGCTGGACCTGAGGAGGGACCATGAGCGAATCCATGCGAGGCTCACATGCCTTTCGAGGAATTGCGACCGCGCTGCCCGTCGTCCTGCTCGCGATGGCGATCGTGCCGATGGGTGGCTTTGCCTGCACCGCTCCCGACTGCAATGGCGGGTACAGCGGGCGGGCGTACGGCGTATGGGTCCATACGCCCGTGTCCGACCATACGTTCGCGGACACAGGGTGGCTCCCGCCCGAAGGCGGGGTCCTGACCGGCACGCTCGAGAGCGTCAACGTCGGCGTGGCCGCCGGTGAGGTCCTCGAATCGTGGACGAGCGGCGGCGGCGGCGTCGCCGAGAGCGCGGCGGCCGTGGGCGACGTGTCCCTCTCCGTGGGCGGCGTCGTGACCGTGTCCGCGGACTTCGTCCGTGCGCACACGCGTGCGACGTGTGACGATGGCGCGCACGGGAGCAGCGAGATTTCCGGCCTCATGGTCAATGGCGTCCCGATCACGGTGACCGGGGACGTCGGCCAGATGGTCTACGTCCCGGGCGTCTTCACCCTGATCATCAACGAGCAGGGAACGATCAACACGGACTCCTGCAAGTCGATCATCGTGAACGCGCTCCACCTGTGGGTCCAGGGCGTCGAGATCGTCGTCGCAAGCGCCCACAGCGACATCACGTGCCCCATCACCCAAGGTGGGGGCGGTGGCGGCGAGCAGACGAAGGACTTCGTCACCGGCGGCGGGTGGATCTGGCGCAACGGATACCACGCGAACTTCGGCTTCGTGGCGGGGTACAAGCCGAACCAGGACCTCCGCGGCGAGCTGAACTTCATCGACCACGCGGACGGGATGCACGTGAAGGCGACGTCCGTGGACACGTACCACGACGAGTTCGCGAACCCGAAGGCCCGGGAGTTCACGGGCCACGCGACGATCAACGGCGGCGGGGACTACACGTACATCTGCTACGTCGAGGACAACCAGGAGCCCGGTCGGGGCTACGACTACTTCCGGCTCACCCTTTCGACTGGGTATGTCGCCGAGGAGTACCTCGCAGGAGGGAACATCCAGCTGCACAAGTAAGGCGCTCGACCCCAGCATTCTGATGTGACCCCGGCCCCCTCCGGGGTCACACACCTCTTTTGTTTCGTTCCTTCCAGTTTGTCGCTTACGCACTCGGGTCTCGCTTCCGGCGGCGACGCCGGTACACGAGGAAGATCGCGAGGAGGCCCACTCCGATTCCCGCGAGGATGGCGGGGATGATGAACGGGTTGGGGGTGACCGTCCCTTCAGGCGGGTTCGGCCCCGACGGCGCCGGGCAGTACGTGCCGTTGATAGCGCCGCACGTGGCGGCGTCG
>VBMQ01000088.1 GCA_005878375.1 Methanobacteriota archaeon
CCCGGGATGATGGACACGGTCCTGAACCTCGGGCTCAACGATCAGACCGTCAGCGTCCTGGCCGCGCTCGCGGGCGACGAGCGGTTCGCGTGGGATGCGTACCGCCGGCTCGTCCAGATGTACGGGCGCATCGTGATGCGGATCGAGGCGGAGAGGTTCGACGCGATCCTCGAGGCGTGGAAGGCGAAGACGGACGGCGGGAAGGACACGGACCTCACGACGGACATGCTCAAGGCGATCGTGCTCGAGTACAAACAGGTCTACAGAGCGGAGACGAAGGCCGAGTTCCCGCAGAAGCCCGTCGAGCAGCTTCGGCAGGCGGTCGTGGCGGTCTTCGGGTCCTGGATGGGGAAGCGCGCGATCGACTACCGCCGGTTCGCGGGGATTCCGGACGACCTCGGGACCGCCGCGAACGTGCAGACGATGGTGTTCGGCAACCTCGG
The DNA here is from genome assembly GCA_005878375.1 of Methanobacteriota archaeon. Lineage (GTDB taxonomy): Archaea > Thermoplasmatota > Thermoplasmata > RBG-16-68-12 > EA-27 > EA-27. The sequence goes on from VBMQ01000088.1 coordinate 444, forward strand.
CGGGGACTCGGGCACGGGCGTCGCATTCACCCGCGACCCCGCCACGGGCGCGAAAGGCCTCTACGGCGAATACCTCGCACAAGCACAGGGCGAGGACGTCGTCGCGGGGATCCGGACACCGCTCAAGATCGCCGTGCTCCGTGAGTCCCATCCCGCGACCTACGAGGAGCTCGACGGCGTCGCCGCCAAACTCGAGGCGCACTACCACGACATGCAGGACATGGAGTTCACGGTCGAGCGCGGGAAGTTCTGGATGCTGCAGACGCGGACGGGGAAGCGGACCGCGCAGGCGGCGGTGCGGATCGCCGTCGACATGGTCAAGGAAGGCCTGATCCGGCGCGAGGAGGCGGTCCTTCGCATCGAGCCTCCGCAGGTCATCGAGCTCCTCATGCCGCGGTTCCATCCCGAGGATCGGGACGCCGCCACACGGGCGGGGCGGTTGCTGGGGAAGGGCGTGAACGCATCGCCCGGCGCGGCGGCGGGCGTGGCCGTCCTCGACTCCGACCTCGCGGAAACGTTGGGTTCGCGCCGCTTCCGCCTCGGCGAGAACTCGGACTTCTTGGCGGCGATCACGGACGGCGTCAACACCGCCAAACGCGAGCTCGGGAGCGCCACCGGCCTCCCGTGGATCTCCCGACTCACGCCCGAGGCGTTCGTGATTCGGACGGACAAAGGCCGGTGGGTCGAGTTCGGGCAGCTTCGAGACGTCCTCAAGGGCGGCGAGCGGGAGCGGCCTGTGGAGCTCCGCCTCAAGGTCCTCATGACGCGGACGGAGACGTCGCCGGAGGACGTGCACGGAATGCTCCATGCGAAGGGCATCCTCACAGCTCGTGGCGGGGCGACCGCGCACGCGTCCGTCGTCGCACGTGGCCTCGGGATTCCATGCGTCGTCGGGTGCGAAGCCCTCCATGTGAATTACGAGACGGCCACGTTCGCACTCGGCGGGAAGTCGTTCGCGCAGGGCGACTACGTCTCGATCGACGGCGCGACGGGCGAAGTGTTCGCGGACCTCATCCCCGCCATGGAGCCGGACTTCGAGAAGGAGGACGAGCTCCGCACGATCCTCGACTGGTGCGACTCCCTCGCTTCGCCGTTCATGGTCTGGGCGAATGCGGACTACCCACGGGACGCGCGGCGGGCGCGCACGTTCGGCGCGAAGGGCGTCGGCCTGTGCCGCACAGAGCACATGTTCTTCGAGACGGAGCGGCTTCCGATCGTCCATGAGATGATCCTGAACGCGGTCGCGAGCCGCGGGAAGGAAAACGAGGAGGCCCGCCGGCGGTACCTGGCGGCGCTCGCGAAGCTCGGCGAATTCCAGACGTCGGACTTCGCGGACATCTTCCGCGCGATGGCGGGGTTGCCCGTCGTGATCCGGCTCATCGACCCGCCGCTGCACGAGTTCCTCCCGAAGTACGAGGACCTGCTCGTCGAGCTCACGGAAATGCGGCTCAAGGGAGGGTACGCGACGGCGATCGCGGAGAAGGAGGAGATGCTCCGCGCGGTCGAGGCCACGAAGGAGGCGAACCCGATGCTCGGCCTCCGCGGATGCCGCCTCGGCATCATGTTCCCGGAGATCACGGAGATGCAGGTGCGCGCAATCTTCGATGCGGCGATCGCGGTGAAGAAAGAGGGCGGGGACGTCCATCCCGAAATCATGATCCCGCTCGTCGGGCACGTGAACGAATTGCGGAACCAGCGCGAAGCGCTCGAGGCGGTCGCGAAGGCGACGATCGAGGCCCGCGGGTTGGCGGTCGACTACAAGTTCGGCACGATGATCGAGGTCCCGCGCGGCGCCCTCACCGCGGACGAGATCGCGCGATACGCGGAATTCTTCTCCTTCGGGACGAACGACCTCACGCAGATGACGTTCGGCTACTCCCGCGACGACGCGGAGGGCAAGTTCCTGATGAAGTACGTCGCGGACGGCATCTTGCCGTACAACCCGTTCCAGACCCTCGACGGCATCCCCGCCAACCCGAAGGGCCAGCCGCGCGGGGTCGCGGAGCTCATCGCGACGGCCGTCACGCTCGGGCGGAAGACGAGGCCGGACCTCAAGGTCGGCATCTGCGGCGAGCACGGAGGCGACCCCGCGAGCATCGCGTACTGCCACGCCCGGAAGCTGAACTACGTGTCCTGCTCTCCGTTCCGCGTGCCCGTCGCCCGCCTCGCCGCGGCCCGCGCGGCCGTGGCCGCCACGACGACCGTCGCAAGGGACAAGTGAATGGTCGACGCGACGACGACCCTCCTCATCCTCGCGGTCTCCGCGTTCATCCCTCCCCTCGTGTTCCTCTCGATCGTCCGGGGCACGGAACGGTACGGGCGGGAGCCGTGGGGGCGGGTCCTCCGGACGTTCTTCTGGGGCGCCGTCTTCGCCGTCATCATCGCATCGATCCTCGAGCTCCTCCTCTACGCGGTGTACAACCGGTACGTGCCCGTCCGCCTGTTCCTCGGGCAAGACCTCGGGGGCATCGTCCTCGTCCTCGTGATCGCGCCGATCGTCGAGGAGTTCGCGAAAGGGATCGGCGTGTACCTGGCACGGCCGGCGATGGACGAGCCGGAGGATGGCCTCGTGTACGGCGCGGCCGCGGGGTTCGGGTTCGCGGCGTCGGAGAACCTGTTGTACGGGCTCCTCGCCCTGACGCTCCCCGGCGGGTCGATCGGCGAATCGATCATCGTCATCGGGATCCGGAGCCTATCGAGCGCCCTGCTCCACGCGACGGCGTCCGGCATGTTCGGGTACGGTATCGCGCTGAACCGGCTGTGGCCCCACCTCCACAGCCCGCTGCCCTACTACCTGCTGGCGGTGATGATGCACAGCACGTTCAACTTCCTCGCGTCCCTCGGGGAGATCGGTACGCCGGTCCTCGGGGACAACGCCGCGCTGTTCGGGCTCGCCGGCGCGATCCTCCTCGCGGTCGCCGCGTTCATCGGCCTCCGTTGGCTCATTGTGAAGCACGACGAGCAACGCGTCACCTGGTAGGCCAACGTTCTTATTCCGTCGGCCCCGTGCGCGCCCGGATGCACTTCCGCTTCGTCGTCGATGGGGCGGCGTACAGCAGGCACAAGGCCGCGTTCAAGAAGATGCTCGCGGACCACCGCCTCGCATGGCGGGGGAACATGACGGAGTTCGTGTGGGTCGGCCCGAAGGAGCGCGTGCGGGCGGAGTACGAGAGGGACGAGGCCCGCGGGATCACGATCAAGGCGATGCTCATCTGGGAGGGCAAGGCGAAGACGCCGCTCCTCAACGAACTGAAGACGTGGGTGTTCGCCGTCGGCGGGAAAGCTGAGGAGCAGAAGGCGACGAAGGTCGACAAGGCCGCGGTGAAGGAGCGGGTGGATCGCGAGATGGAGTTCTGGGACCGGGTCCACAAGCCGGACGTCGACGCGCTCCGCGCGGACGGCCGCCCCGAGGAATGGATCGAAAAGGACCTCAAAGAGTGGAAGAAGGCCCGCGACGCACGGCGCAAGGAGCTGTCGGCGGCTCAGTAGGCCTCGATGCGGACCTCGGACGGATCGTAACAGTCGAAGCAGTACCCGAGGCGGCGGTCTTCCGGGAGCACACGCAATCGGAGGCCACACCGACGGCACGACGCCTCGGTCTCGTCCTCCTCTGTCGGCCGCCGGAAGTCCGGCCGCAACACCGTCGCAAACACTGCGCGTCCCCCGAGGCGCCGCGGGAACCACCGTTCGGGATAAAAACGTTCGCGGCGCACGCGACAAGCCTTATGCGCGACCGCGGATGACGCCGCGTGGCGGGCCTCTTCGCGACGATCGAGGGGATCGACGGCTCAGGGAAGACGACCGTCGCCGCCAAGGTCGCGGATTCCCTTCATCGCGCGGGGATCGCCGTCGCACAAACGACGGAACCGACCCACACGTGGCGAGGGGAAGCCGTCAAGTGGGCGATCGACCGGGACGTCGACGGCGTGTCGGAGGCGTTCCTATTCCTCGCGGACCGAAAGGCGCACGGCGCGGAGATCCGCGTATGGCTGGATGCGGGAAAGCTTGTCCTCTCGGACCGATACGCGGACTCCACGTACGCGTACCAGGGGGCGCGGCTGGCGGGGCGGATCCCGGACCCCGTGGCGTGGCTTCGGGACCTGAGCCTTCCGTTCGTCGTGCCGCCGGACGTTACGTACTTCTTGGCAGTGCCGCCGCACGTCGCGATCGCTCGCCTCGCAAGTCGCTCCAAGACCATCCGGTTCGAGGAACCCGCGTTCTTGGCGGCGGTCGACGCGAACTATCGGAAGCTCGCGAACAACCCTCGATTCGTCACCGTCGACGCGACGAGGACTGCGGAAACCGTGGCGGGAGACATCGAAAGGGATCTGATGCAGCGATTCCCCCGCCCACGCGCCTCAACCTAGGCGCTCGGCGACCTTGGCCACCCGATCGGAGGCCCCGACGATGAGCTCGCAGTGGTCGGCACCCATCGCCTGGCACTGCGTCTCGATCGCGTCGCACGGTTGGTCGAAGAAGACCTCCGCGGCGCCGGACAGCAGGCCTCGCCCGATATGGCAGACGGGCCGGCGGCTCCCGCCAAT
>VBMQ01000045.1 GCA_005878375.1 Methanobacteriota archaeon
GACCACCCTCGACGCATCGAGCGGCAATTCCTACCCGACAATCACGCGGGACACGGGGACTGGCGACCTCTACGCGTTCTACATTTCCTCCACGAGCCAGATCAAGGCGCAGAAGTACAGCGGCTCGTGGAGCGCGGTGACGCTCGAAACGAACACGAAGACGAAGGCCGCGCTCACTTCGATCTACAACGTGAGCAGCTCCTCGATCGTCGCGTGGACGTGGGGCCAGGGTTCCGCGACCCCATGGGACGTCAAGTTCTCCGTCCTCAGCACGAGCCTGACGAGCCGCACGATCGACACCTCGACTGACAGCACGCCCGCGAGCTACAACCATCAGCGAAAGGTCTTCAATGATGGGGCCGGGCACTTCTGGGCCTTCTACTACGATGGGGCCAACACGGTTTACACGTGGAGCGATGACACGTTGACTTGGGAGAACACGGTCAGCCAAGCGTTCACGACCTCCGGAGTGGACAACCCTTCCGTCTGGTTCCACGACACGGGCAGCTCGAAGATCGTCTACGCCGTGGGCGACACCGCGACGAGCGACCAGACGGTGACCGTCCGGCGGGGGACGATTAGCGGGACCACGATTACCTGGGGGACCGAGGCGAACCCGACCGTGGGGTCGAGCAACTACGCGAGCAAGGTCGCGTTCATCACGAAAGACACGAGCGGATACCTGTGGATCGTCACGAGCAAGCGGACCACGGTGTCCACGTACAATGTGGGGGTCACCAAGTCGACGAACACGGACGACGTCTCTGCGTGGGGGTCCGTGACCGACCTGCTGAGCGCCGCCATCAATGGAAACCAAGTGTATCCCTCCATCGTTCCGCTATCGGGCGGGAACCTCTATGCGTTCTGGTACGCCGACGGTGCGATCGATGGAAAGAAGTACACGGGCTCCTGGGGATCCCTTGAGAACATCGCGACGACGACCACAGCCGTGTCGACGAAGATCCCGAGCGCGACCGTGGACGGCTCGGACAACATCGACCTCGTCTACATCGACAGCTCGGGCGCGGTCCAGCACAAGCAGCGGACATCGTCGTGGGGTTCCGCGGACACGGTCGACTCGGGGAGTGGAAACACGAGCCCGACGATCACCCGGGATAGCTCGACGGGGGACCTTTACGTCTTCTACCTGCAGAGCACGAGCCAGATCAAGGGCCGCAAGTACAGCGGTTCCTGGAGCGACATCACGCTCATCGATACGTCCACGATCGTCAAGACGTTCATCACTTCGCCGTACACCGTCGACGCGGGGGGAAAGGTCGTGTGGGCCTGGGACCAGGGTGGGTCCTCCCCGTACGAGATGAAGATCGAGCGGGTGCCGGAGTTCGGGGACGCCCTCGTTCCTGTGGCTGGAGCGGTGGGATTCGCCCTCGCGCTCATGCGCCGGGGTCGTCGAAAGGCCGAGGAATCGCGATGACGCGCCCCAACGACCAGTCGAAGACCGCGTACATTGAGGGCCTCGCCCAAGCCCTTCGGTCGATGCCCCGCCACGCGGACCTGTGGGCGGATGTCGCCGACGTGTTCCTTCAGACAGGGCAGTTCGTGAAAGCGGTTCGGGCGTTCGACCTCGCCCTTGAGCTGGACACGCATCTTCACCGTGCGGAAATCGGACTCGCAATCGCTTTGGATCTGTGCGACGACGACATGACTGACCGCGCCCCGCCGAAAATGCGGACCGCGGTTTGGGAAGCCCTGCAGGACTTCGACACCCTCATCCAATCCCTGAAAGCGGACGCCTCCCCGTTCATCGACGTCCACGGGATTCGCGTGGAGCGAGAAACGCAACGGCGGCTCGCCCGCGACCCGAACGACCCCGACGCGATGTTCCTGAAGAGCGCGCTGCTGGCCAAGGAAGGTGCGTTCGAGGAAGCGATCGCGATGCTCGATTCGATGAAGGCGCAAGGCGTGGATTATCCCGGGGCCCGGGAATTCCGCAACCAGCTGCGCGAGATGATCGCCTCGTCCGCTCCTAACCCGGCGACGCCCGAATCGTGAGGTGTCCCTCGATCGTAACGGTGCGATTCACGGCCACGCGTCGCGCTCTCGTCGCACTTGACCCGACCGAGGGATTGTTGGACGCCGGGGTTGTCCTCCGCTCACAGGAACCCCGGTACGGGGCTCTCGCACAGGGACCCACTTACGGCGCCCGTTTCGCCCCGGCCTTGCATCGCGGTTCACGGATCCCCACGACCTTCATGCCGAGGCACTGTCCCATGACCCGCGGTCGGGATAAGGTTTGCGGCGGGGATCGGGCGTGAGCGGCTCACCGTTCTCGCGCGAAGCGCCGCATCCTTTATCGTGGACCTCCGGAATACCGCCGCGATGGGAGAGGAGCCGAAGACGGCCCTCGCGGCGCTTTTCCAGATGCGCGGCCGGGATACGATCACGGAAAGCGACTTCGTGTTCGATGCATCGATGAAGCTGCGCTGGTTCACGCCGAAGGAGGCCCAGCGCCTCATGCAGATCGGCGTCGATCGGGGACTCCTGCGCGCTTCGTCCGGGAACATTCGCGCGTCGTTCGACGTCGGCGAGGTCGCCGTCCCCGTGAACTACCGCCCAGGGCCCGACGTGTTGGCGGCACCGGTCAGACCGGCCGACCTTTTCACGCGCCTGCTGTCGCGCGTGCAGGGGGCGACCGGCGAAGGACCGCAGCCCATTGTTGCGCGAACCAATCGGGCGCAGGAGAGGCTCGGGGTCGATGCCGAGGTCGCCGCGGCCCTCGAGTGCTCCGCGCGCGGGATCGATGTCACCGATCTCCTGCCCGAGGTCGAGTCCGAGGTGCTACGGCGGGCGCGGTGACCGCGGCTCTTTGCGAGCGGGCGGCGGTTCGGGCTCGAGGTCAGATTGGCGGTGCAACGGTCCATACCCGGGCTTCATCAGGAATTCCCACGCCACGAACGCGAACGCGAGAAACGCGAAGGCGCAAAGGCCGCCGAGGTAGCCTTGGAAGCCAGGTAAGAGGGCGAGGTATGCCAACGCGAGCGCGGCGATCACCCCGCCAATGACGAGGGCCGAGACCCGATTTCGGAACCTCTGCTCGGCGCTCGGGTCGCGCTCCTCCCCGGCCGGCCCCGTCATCCTTCCCCTTCGAGGTCCATCAGGTCCCCGAGCGTCATCCCCTCTCGGGCTCCGCCCTTCTTCGCTTGCACCGTTGGGACCTTCTCCTTGAGCTTAATCTCGAGCGCCCGCTCCAACCGGCGCAGGAGGTCCTCGTTCGGCATCATCGCGCCGGACTCGATCTTCGCGATCACGGTGACCCGCTCGTTGATCTTGGCGGCGAGTTCCGCCTGCTTCCAGCCGCGGGCCTCGCGCGCGGCTCGGATCCGCGCTGCGTAGTCCTCCGCCAGGTCCTCCTCGCCCCCTTGCGTGTACACGTCTCGCGGGGTCATCCGCCGCCGCCGAGCCTCGAGCCGTTCGGCGATCACAGGCGGGGTCGCCTTTCTACGCACCGCGGGGGCGCCGACCTCGGTCCCGAAGCGTGCGCAGCTCGGGCACACCGCCAAGACGGTCGCTTCGACGACGACGGTCTTCGTGCGCGGCACGTCGTTGCCGCACAACTCGCACAACATCCGCGCCTCAGCCCCGCGGTCGCAGTACGGACCCGCGGGTATATAGGATACCGTTTCCGGCCCGTTTCCGGCCCGCCAGACCCCGCGAGCGGCAGAAAAACCGCAACCGTTTTTCCCCCGGGAAGGCGGAACGTGATTCCTATACCGAAATCCTCAATATCCCCGCCCATTTATATACGGCCGAAGCCCGGCCCGGGCATCCGGTGCTCTGTCATGGACGACGACCAGATTCGTGAATTTCACGAGAAGATGTCGGAACGTATCGCCGTTCTCGAGGAGCGCAACGACAAGCTCTCCGAAACGTCCCGTCGAGTTGAGGGCGAGCGCAAGTACGTGGAGGCCGAACTCCTTCGCCTGCAAAAGGAGATCAAGCGACTCAAGGCCGAGCTCGATCGCCTGAAGGCGCCGCCGCTGATTATCGGGAACGTCCGCGACGTGCTCGCGGACGGACGCGTCGTCGTCAAGTCGTCGACCGGACCGGACTTCATCGTCAACGCGGCGGAGTACATCGCGAAGGAGAACCTGCAGGCCGGCGCGCGTGTCGCGCTGAACAAGCAGACCCTCGCGGTCATGGGCGTCCTGCCCCCGAGCCTCGACCCAATCGTGATGGGCGCGGAGATCATCGAGAAGCCGTCGATCTCGTATTCCGAGGTTGGCGGGCTCGAGGACCAGATCCGCGAGGTCAAGGAGGCGGTCGAGGACCCGCTCCTCAAGCCCGACTTGTACCGGAGGGTCGGCATCGACCCGCCAAAGGGCGTCCTTCTCGTTGGCCAGCCCGGAACGGGGAAGACCCTCCTCGCGAAGGCGGTCGCGAACAAGACGAACGCGACGTTCATCCGGCTCGTCGGTAGCGAGCTCGTGCAGAAATACATCGGCGAAGGAGCCCGCCTCGTGCGCGAGTTGTTCCAGCTCGCACGGGAGAAGACGCCCGCGATCGTGTTCATCGACGAGCTGGACGCGATCGGGGCGAAGCGGCTCGACGTCGCGACGAGCGGGGACCGCGAGGTCCAGCGCACGCTGATGCAGCTCCTCGCGGAACTCGACGGGTTCAACCCAATCGGGGACGTGAAGATCGTCGGGGCGACGAACCGGCCCGACATCCTTGACGAGGCGCTCCTCCGCCCCGGGCGGTTCGACCGGATCATCGAGATCCCCCTCCCGCGCGTCGAGGCACGGCGCCAGATCTTCCGGATTCACACGGGGCGCATGTCCGTCGCGCCCGACGTCGACTTCGACGCCCTCGCCGCGCACACGGACGCCGCCACGGGCGCGGACATCAAGGCGATCTGCACGGAGGCGGGCATGTTCGCAATCCGTGAGGACCGCGATGTCGTGACGGCGGAGGACTTCGACCGCGCGGTCGAGAAGGTCCGCGGACAGTCCCTCGCGAAAGGCCCGGCCGCGGAAGGCATGTACGCGTAGCCGCCGACGTCTCGATCCCGGGCGTCCCGCACCAAAATCGTTATTAAGGGACCCCCCTTCGGAGACGTTCGCATGGTTCGGAATCCGCGTGGGCTCGGTTGGCTCGGCCGAATCATCGCTCTCGTCGTCATCGGTGGCGTCTACGCCGGCGTCATGTCGGCCGTGTTCCTCACGCCGGCGCCGACCCCGTACGCCGCGCCGATCGCGGAGAACGGTGATTTCGTCGGCGTCGACTATCGCGGGTGGTTCCCCGACAACCTGAAGACGTTCGATACGTCGGTCCAGGCGTTCGCGAAGAACAACGCCTCGTACCCGAAAGCCGCCTCGTTCACGTACCGAACCGGAAACTCCCAGTATACGCCCCTCCAGTTTACTGTCGGCTGCACGTCAGGCAGCGGTTGTCCGCTGAAGGCGTTCCAAGACGCGGTTCGCGGGCTCCACGTGGGGGAGTCCGCCCACATCGAGCTCCAGCCGCAGGACGCGTACGGTCTCTCCGACCCCGCCAAGATCAAGGTCCGATTCCTCTTCGAGGACGTGCCCGCGACAACGACGATGGACGTGAGCGCATTCCAGAGCCTCTACGGGTTGACGCCGCAGGACGGGACGTTTGTACAGGACCGCACGTGGGGGTGGAACGCGACGGTAAATGTCGCCGGGAACGTCGTCACGACCCGTGCCAGCCCCGAGATCGGTCAGGTCCTGACCCTTGGCGGGAAGTGGCACGCCCAGGTCCTGTCCATCGACGATTCCGCGGATCAGGGCGAGGGTATCGTCCACGTCCATCACCTTCTCACCGCGGCGGATGTACGCGCGTTCGTGGCGGTGGACACGGGCGGGAACTTCGTGATCGAAGCCCTCAACCTCGCGGCGGGGACGTTCACGGTCAATTACAACAACGAGGTCATCGGCCGGGCCCTGGACTTTCAGATTACATTGGTGACTTTGAAGAAGGCGATCCCGTAGGAGGCCCATGGCCCTCGGCGACTGGCTCGGGGCCGCGCTCGCCTTCCTCGGGCCCGCGGGTCTCTTGGCGGCAATCTTCCTCCTCTTCCTCCTCGATGCCGCGATCTTTCCCGCGTTGCCCGAGGTGTTCATCGTCGCGTTCTATTTCGAGCTTGTATTCCGGTGGGCATGGGCCCCTTCAATGGCGGCGGCGGCCCTCCTCGTCCTCGCGCTCGCGGGGGACGTATGCGGAAACGTCGGACTCTACGCGATCGTGAGGGCGCTCCATCGGCGGGGGAAAGTCCCCAAGCGAATCGAGCGGGCGATGCAGAAATGGACGAAGTTCCTCCTCCTCCAGGACGAGCGGATGATCCTGCTGAACCGGATCGCCCCGGCGATCCCCTTGACGGGGGCGTTCATCGCGGTTTGCGGCTGGAACCTGCGGAAGTCGGTCGAGTACGTCCTGGCGGGGGGAGCCGTGAAGTACGTGCTGCTCCTCGCCCTCGCCGCGGCGATGGGTGTCGCGTTCAGCCCGGACCTCAGCCGTCTCGTCGCGACGACGCTTGTGATCGTCCTCGTGGCGGTCAGCTTCGTCGCGGGCCGGTATCGCCGCCAACGGATGGTGGCACGCGCGTGACGCCCCGGGTCTCCGTCGTCGTCCCGACACTGGACGAGTCCCGATACCTTGCGACCCTCCTGGATTCCATCCACCGCCAAACCGTGCCGGCCGCCGAAGTCATCGTCGCGGACTCCGGAAGCACCGATGGGACCGCGGAGCTCGCGACCGCGGCGGGCGCGCGCGTCCTCGACGGGCCGCGACGCGGTCCGGGGGAGGGACGGAATCGTGGCGCGAAAGCGGCGACGGGCGACCTCCTCCTGTTCGTGGATTCCGATTGCATCCTGCCGCCAAACACGATTGAGGTCGTCGTCAAGGCCGCCAAGGACCCGCGCATCGTCGGCGGGGCGACCGGGTTCATGCCCGACGGCGGCACGCGGTTTGACCGCCTCATGTTCTGGCTCGCGAACGCGTACCAGCGCGCGATGACCGCTTGGGGGTTCCCCCATAATGCAGGGTATTGTTTCTTCTTCCGGCGAGGTGCGTTCGAGCGTCTGGGCGGCATCAAGGAGGACATGCTCCTGAACGAAACCCACGATCTGGCCCTGCGGTCGCGGACCGTCGGCCGGTTCGCCTCACTGCCCGTCACCGTCCGGACGTCCATGCGCCGCTTCCGGGCCTACGGGTACGCGCAGACGATCCTTCGGGAGTACGTCGCCTCGACCCTGCTGTTCTACCTCACGGGGCGGACGCCGCCGGAGACGTTCAGGCCGAAGCCCGCCCGCTGAGCTCGATCAGCGCCTCGTAGATCCGGACGAGGCGGCGCGTCGAAGCCTCGACGGTGTACCCCTCCGCGACCGTGCGCGCGTTCCGCCCGAGGGCGTCGCGCTCTTCGAGGCACATGTCGATCGCCGCGGCCGCGACCTTCGGGTCTTCCGGGCGGAACAGGTATCCGTTGTACGATTCCCGAACGAACTCCGGGATTGCGCGGAAGTTCGCGCCGGCGACGGGCTTTCCGCTCGCCATCGCTTCAAGGACGACGAGCGCTTGCGTCTCGAACTTCGACGGGATCGCGAACACGTCGCTCGCCGCGTAGTAGGACGGGAGTTCTTCGTCGGGCACAAAGCCCGCGAACACGACATCTCGCTCCAGCCCCTTCTTGCGGACGAGGTGCTGTAACGCGGCCTGGTATGGACCGCGGCCGACGAAGACGAGCTTCGCGCCCGGCCGCCACGCCTTCAGATACGTGAACGCCTGCACGAGCGCCGCGAGATTTTTCTCCTGCGCGATCCGGCCCACATGAAGGACGACGTCGTTCCCGTCGAGGTCCCATCGCGCGCGGACCGCGGAGCCGTCGACGCCGGGATGGAACCGCTGGATGTCCACCCCTGTCGGGATGACGTCCGTGAGGCGCATCCGGGGCGCGAGCGCCTCGATCTCTCGCAAGATCGCCCGCGTGGGCACGACGACCGCGCGGCACTTGTGGAGGAACACGCGGAGGTACAGGCGCAGGCCCCGCTCGAGCAGATTCAGCTGGAGATGGAAGGGGGTGTAGTACGTCATCGCGTCAATGATCATCGTGTGGAAGGTGAGGATCAGAGGACGCTTGCACTGCCAGGCGGACCACAGCCCCTTGATCCCCATGAACCCGATTCCGTGGGAGTGGACGATGTCCGCGCCGATGTCCTCGAGCTGCTCGACCTCGCGGCCCGGGAACATCGCGAGGCGGTATCCCGGGTACGTCCGGAACTCCCGCGCGCGGACCCAGACGACATCCTTCTCGCGGCCCGTGCCGTTCCCCGGGACCTGCGGGGCGAAGACGACGACCTCATGACCGAGGCGCTCGAGCTCGTGCTTCGTCGAGAGGAGGGACGTCACGACCCCGTCGACGGTCGGGAGGTACGTGTCCGTGAACACCGCAATCTTCATGTCATCCTCGAACGGCCCGGATCGCCGGACCCGCGTCGTCCACCCCGCCCGGCAGCCCGGGCGCGTGGCCCACCTTGGTCGTGCCCCATACCCTCGTCGCTGTCCCCTCGGGTCGGCCCATCCGCTCGAACGGCCCGTCCGGAGCCCGGTCTTACGAGGCGGCACTAGGCTTCGCGACCGTATTTCAAGTTTGCGGCCCGCCCCGGGAGGCGGTTCCGCCCGCATTGATGACCCCGACGCCCCCACCGACCCGATAGGAGGTCCGAAATCCCGCCCGGACCCGTCGGCGTGCGGCGATGACCGCGAGACGCAGGGGGCGACGCAACGCGAGATATGCCGTGATGGATGATGCGAGCACGCAACCGCTCCCGTGGAGCTCCTTCCGGAATCGGGAGCTGCGAAATTCGTGGAACCGGCCGTCGTAGAGGACGTCGACGACCTCGGCGTTCAGGTGACCGCCCTTCACGAGGACGGCCTTCGGGCCGAGGTCCGCGATTGCCACCGCGGCGCGCCGCATCGCAAGGACCGAACCCACGGGGAAGCCCGCCAGCTCGGACGCCTCGTAAAGGTTCGGGGTGACGAGGGTCGCCTCGGGGAGAAGGCGATCGATGAGGGCGTCCCGGAAATCCCGTCGCCGGAGGTTCGCCCCGACCGTCGCGACCATGACCGGGTCGACGACGAGGGGGAATCGATTTGGCGGGAGCGCAGCCGCTACCGCCTTCACGATGTCGGCGGAGTACAGCATGCCGGTCTTGGCGGCGTGGACCGGGATGTCCGAGAGCACGGCGTCGAGCTGCGCGCGGACTTCTCGCGGGGGGAGCGCATAGATGGAGCGGACGCCAATGGTGTTCTGCGCGGTCACGCAAGTGATGACGGTCGCGCCGTGGACGCCGGCGGCCGCGAACGCCTTCAGGTCCGCCTGGATGCCCGCGCCACCGCCGCTGTCGCTCCCCGCGATCGTCAGGGCGGTCCGCATGCCCGAGCGATAACCGCGTTCCGTATGAACCCACTTGTGCCCAACCGAACTGCATCCACCGGGTCCGCTGGAACCCGGCTTGGCGGGGAGGAATCTTCAAGCCATGAAGGCGAGTTTCCACTGCGTAAGGGGAGAGGTTCGTGGCGCGTCGGGTTTCTTCAAAGGGTGTGGCGACACTCGCGACCGTTGTTCTGCTGGCCGCTACGCTGTACGCGGCCGTCCCAGCGCGCGCGCACGAGGGATCGTGGATCAATTCGGCGTACACGATTTCCCCGCCGACGACGGATGGGAACCTCTCCGTGGGCGAATGGGCGACCGCGGCCGTCGTCGATCTCGCCGCGGTCTCCGGGAACGTGATCGCGGGCGATCTGCTCGTTGCGAACAATGACACGATGCTCTACATCGCATACGACATGGTCGGCGACGCCACGGCCGACCGCGCCGACTCCGCCTCGGTCTCGTTCGACACAGGCCATGACGCCGCGATGAGCGCGGGTCACGAGGACCAGTTCTTCTGGGGCGGCGTCGCGCAGAATGGCTCGGAGCACTACGTCTCGAACGGGCCGGGGTGGCGGCTCCAGGATTCCCCGTTCAACACGAGCTTGCCCAACGAGGCGAACCTCGCGGCGGCCGTGGGGTTCGGGCCGAGCGACCTCAGCGCGACGCCCCATCGGGTGTACGAGATCCAGATCCCCCTCGCGCTCCTCAACGCGGCCCCCGGGGAGGTCCTAGGATTGCTCGGAGGGAGCCAGGCGTTCCCCGGGGTCCTCGACGGCACCGGACTGCACTTCGACACGTGGCCCACGTTCCTCTTCGGACCGCCACCGCTGGACAAGTACGGCGATCTCCGACTCGGAAAGGCACAACAGACGTACGACGTCGATCTCGATCCGCCGTCGCAGTCCGCGAACGCACGGCCGAGCAGCTCGGTGTTCTACAACGTCACCGTCGTGAACCGCGGGACCGGTCCGGACACGTTTGAGATCACGAACACGTCCGCGTGGCCTGTGACCGTTTTCGACGCGAGCATGAGCCCCCTGCCCGACACAGACGGGGACTCGACGCCCGACACCGGGACCCTGGCGGCGGGCGCCAATGTCACGATCATTGCCCGGGTCGACGTTCCGAACGTGTTGGGGTGCAGCGATGCACGAATAGTGGGGACGTCCGGCGCCTCTCCCCCGGTCTCGGACTTCGCAATCCTCCATACGTGCATTCCGCCCGCGTCGTTCTCTCCGCCGCATTCGGATCATGGCGTCGACACCGACGTCCCGCCGAACGGCCTCTTCAACAGCCTCGAGGTCGATGTCGGAGTGTTTGTGAGCGCGCCCGGCCCGTATGCGGTCCAGGCCGCGCTATTCGATGGGACCCAGTCCGCGTACATCGCGTCCGGGTTCACCCCCACATTCCTCCCACTCGGCCGAAGCGTCGTCCCCGTCTCCGTCCCCGGTGTGCCCATCTGGCAGAGCGGGTTCGACGGCCCCTACGCCGCCGTGCTCCTGCTGATCGACGGTTCGGGCAACTTGCTCGAGCAAACAACGTACTTCACCGGGCCGTACCTGTCCACGGACTTCGATCCGCCGGGGGCGTTGTTCAATCCGCCCCACAGCGATCGAGGCATCGACCGCGACGTCCCGCCAAACGGGCTGTTCGATGTCCTCGCCGTCAACGCCTCGTTGAACGTGAACCGGGCGGGGACCTACATGGTCAACGGGATCCTCTTCGACCCGGGCGGCAACTTCATCACGACTGTGTCCGCGACGGCGACCGTCGCCACGGGCCCGCAAGTGATCGAGCTCGACTTCCCTGGTCGCGACATCTTCACCCGGGGCCTCGACGGCCCGTACCGGGCGAACATGGACCTGTTCGATGACGTGGGGAACCTCCTCGACTTCGGCTTCCACATCACGGGGCCGTACCAGTCGACGGATTTCGACCCGCCCGGCGCGCGGTTCGCGCCGCCCCACGCGAATCGGGGTGTCGACTTGACCGTCCCCCCGGACGGCCTGTTCGAATACCTAGAGGTCAACGCGTCCGTCCAAGTCTCGAAGGCGGGACCATACCGGGTGAACGCGGCCCTCTTCGACCCGACGTTCTCCTTCATCATCGCGACGACGTCGGTCTCCCTGAATCTGGCGGTGGGCGCACAAACCGTCCCTCTCTGGTTCGACGGCCTCCAACTCCGGATGGCGGGCTTCGACGGTCCGTATGTCGCGGACCTCGTCCTCTTCGACTCCGTCGGCTTCCTCGACGAGAACATCTACTTCACGGCCCCGTACGCGGTATCGGACTTCGCACCGCCCGGCGCCGCGTTTGCGCCGCCCCATACGGATTCCCTCGACGACACGGATGGGGACGGCTTGGCGGACTTCCTTTTGGTCTATCCGAACCTCACCGTCGCTGTCGCAGGCACATACACCGTGACGTCCCTCCTTCAGGATTCCACGGGCGCGTTCCTCGGGACGGCGATGGGGTGCGGCTACGCGCTTCCGGTCGGGAACCAGTTCTGCACACTGACCTTTGACGGCCACGCGATCGCGGACTTCGGGTCGAACGGCCCATACACGGTCGTGATGCGGTTGACGGATGCGTACGGTCGGCTTCTCGGCTCGAATCTCTACACGACGCCGGCGTACGCTGCCACGGATTTCGAGCCGTCGGACCGGACGGCGCCCACCGCCGTGGCGGGTCCCGTGCCGTATTGGATCAACCAGGGACCGCTTGACGTGCCGTTCACCGCGACCGACCCGTCGCCCACGGACGGCCTTGCGTACGTGACGCTGAGTTATCGGCATGGCACGGACAACGCCACGTGGGGCCCATGGACCGGGGCCATCATGGTCGGCGTCAGCGGCAGGTACGAAAACGGCACAGCGCCCTTCTCGTTCCCCGATGGGGTTGGCTTCTACGAGTTCCAGTACACGGCCGAGGACCTCTCCGGCAACTTAGAATCCTTGGGACCGGCGGAGTCCCGCGCGTTCTATCGGCCCGCGACGTCCCTCGCCTTCGTGCCGAACCCCCTCACGCTGACGGCCGGCCAACCCCAGACCGTCCAAGTCCGGGTGCTCGGACCCGATGGGCAGCCGACGATCCTCCAAGCGCCGCTGACCGTTTCCCTATCCACGAATTCCGCGACGGGGGAATTCCGAGCGGTCGGGACCGGGGCGGTTGTGACGAGCGTCACGATCCCTGGGGGACAGACGACGGCATCGGTGGACTACTACGACGTGACCGCAGGGACGTGGATGGTCCGCGCCTCGTCGGGCCCGACGACGGACGGGACCGCTCAAGCGACCGTGAACGCGCAACTCGCTGCGACCGTCGCGATCACTCCTTCGTCCGCGGCGGTCCGGGCCGGGGGAACACAGCCGTTCACCGCCGAAGCATTCGATCCGTTCGGCAATGCGGTCACGGCGACGTTCGCATGGGCCGCGGACGCTGCAATCGGATCGATCAACGCCGGCGGGGTTCTCACCGCCGCCACGCGCGTCGCCTCGGGCAACGTGACCGTCCTCGTCGTGGGCGCGCCCTCGGTCACGGCGACCGCGAGCGTCGTCCTCATCCCGGGACCCGCGGCATCCGTGGCGGTTTCTCCAGGCATCGTGAGCGTCGCGGCCGGCGGATCTCAGTCCTTCACCGGCAGCGCGTTCGACGCGTTCGGCAACGCGGTCACAGCGACGTTCACATGGTCCGCGAGCGCGGCGATCGGCGCAATCTCGCCCGCGGGCGTTCTGACGGCGGCGACGACGCTCGGAAGCGGGACCGTCACGGCGACCGTCGTCGGCGCCCCGACCGTGTCCGGCACCTCGTCCGTCACGATTGTGCCGGGGCCGGCCGCGACCGTCTCCGTATCTCCGACCCCCGTCACGTTGGCGGTGGACGCGGCACGCACGTTTACGGCCACCGTCCGCGACGCGTTCGGCAACACCGTCGCGAACGCCCTGATCACCTGGAGCGCGACCGGAGGCATCGGGACCGTTGACAGCTCCGGCGCGTTCACCGCAGGTCATCTCGCGAGCGCGGGAACGGTCCGCGCAAGTTCGGGCAGCGCGCAAGGGGCCGCGGACGTGACGGTGACTCCGGGCCCCGTGACACGCATCGTCGTCGCGCCGCCCTCCAAAATCCTCGCCGTCGGGACCACGCAGGCGTTCACCGCCGATGTCACCGACCAATATGGGAATGTGGTCCCGGGGCAGGCAATCACCTGGACGGTCACGGGCTCGATTGGAACCATTGACGCTTTCGGGACCCTTACCGCGGCGTTCGCCCCGAGCACTGGAAAGATCGTAGCGACCGTCGGAACGGCGGTCGGAGAGGCGGTTGTCTCCCTCGTCCCCGGGCCGGCCGCAGCGGTCCAGATCTCACCGTCGGCGGCGACCGTTCAGTATGGGACGACCATCGCACTCCGTGCGGTCGTCGTTGACCAGTATGGAAACACGATCCCCGGAGCGACGATTGATTGGACGGTCTCCGGGCCCGGTACGTTGTCCGCGTCCTCCGGTGCGGCGACGACCCTGACCACGAACGTTGGCGGTTCCGTCACCGTCACCGCCACCTCCGGTTCCCACACGGGAATCGCCCAATTCACCGTGGTCGGTCCGCCCGACTCGTCGAGCGCGCCGCTCTTCGCCGCCGGCGGTCTGATTGCGGGCCTCGTCGCGGGCCTCGCGGTCGGCTGGGTCGTCCGAGGACGGCGCGGGAAGGGCAAGAAGGACGAGGAGTCGCAAGGGACGGGTCCAGAGGAAGAGACCTAGCCTCGACCCCACGAACCCCGCGGCGATCGCCCGTCAAGTGAGATCAGGTTCCAGGCCCAAGGCTCGAACGTTCTTTTCGTACAGCTCGCGTGACAGACGTCCTGCCCGATACGCATCGCGCAACTTTTCCGCCCGTTCCTCCGCGGAGGGCGAGCCGCGAGCCCGTGACGAAGATGTCGAGGGAACCTTCGCGGGCGCCTTGGGCTTCTTCCGGATGCGGATGATCAGCACCGCCACGACTACCGCGACGAGCCCGAGGACGAGCGCCCATCCCCACGCGGGAAGGCCCGCGATGCTTCCGTCCCCGAGGACCGTGATCGTGACGCGGTCCGTTGCAGTGTTCCCTGACGGGTCGGTGACCGTCAACGTGACGACGTAGGTCCCGGGACTATCGAACCGGTGGGTGGGGGCGGCGCCGCTGAGAGTCACCGGGTAGCCCCCCTCGATAAAGGCCCATGAATAGGCCGCGATCTGATCATTGTCCCTCGAGGAAGAGGCGTCGAACGTGACCACCGCGCCGGCCGCCACGGTCTGGTCGGGACCCGCTTCGGCCGAGGGGCTCGTCGAGTCTCGCATCGCGAACGCGCCGCTGGCCGTTGCGACGTTCCCGGAGGTGTCCACGGCCCAGACGGTGAACGCGAACGCGCCGATGGCCGAGAAGGCGTGCGTCGTCTCATACTTCCCCGACGACGCATTGAGCACCATGGTGAAATTCCCCACCGACTGGTGCGACGGATCGAACACCTCAATGCTGACCGAGGCCACGGCCGTGTCGTCGGTTACGTCAGCCGCGAAGAGGACCGAGAGTCCGAACTCCTGAGGATTCGGCGTCGCGCTGGCGGTCGCAATGACCGGCGCGATGTGCTCCCGCACCGCGAAGCTTCCGTCGCGGGTGTTCGTGTTTCCTGCGACATCCCTCGCGGTCACGCGGAACGTGTAGGTGCCGACAACGGTCGGCGTGAGACCGTAGGTATAGGAGCCGCCACCGGCATCCGTCATCATCGCGTTCGCAACGAGCCCGCCAGCGGGGTCCCACACTTGGACCGCCACCGAGGCGAGCCCGTTCGCATCGACGACATTGGCGGTAATCGTCACCGGTTGATTCTGGTTGGCGGGATTCGGCGTCGCGCTCGCCGAGCTGATCGTTGGCGGCGTCGTGTCGGTGCTCCGAGCGGTGAGGTAAATCCACGCCCACCCGACATTGTCCGATGGATCGGGATCCGGACCCGGGTCTACCTGCGCCTTTCCAGTGCCAACGCCGGTAATCGAAATGCCGGGCGCGGAGGTGTAGCTGTCCAACGTGAAACCCGGAGGGAAGCGGACGCCGGCAGTGACGGCATAGAACGGGGAGTCGTACGACACGTTCAGGGCGACCTTATGGGAGGTCGCGGACGGAATCGACGCGTTGGTGAAGGAATCGTCCTCGACCAGCGAAATCGGCGCGGAACTGTCAATCGGGCCCGTCACATTCTCGTAGAGGAACGAGTGCAAGGCCGGGATTGCCGCAAGGGTCGAGTTGTCGACGAGGAGCGCCCGGCTCGTGTCGACGGGACCACCCGAATCTGTGAAGCCCGAGATCGCCAAGAGGAAATCCCACTCCAGCTGGGAAACTGCCTGGTCACGATCCCCATAGTACCAATCGGTACCGATGCGGAGCGTCTGATTGTCATCGACGATCGTCTCGCTCCCCACAATCCGCGCGTTGTTCCAACCGGACAACGTGACGTCCAAGGAGACGGGGTCGGGCTGCGGTCCGTAAAGGGACACATCGAGGGTCCGAGGTGCGTTCACGGTCACCCGAAGGAGTTCGGTGGAATGTCCAAAGTCGTCAAACATGAGGACCCAATCCCCGTCATAGAGCGACAGCGAGTAGGCCCCGACCGCGTTCGAGAAGTTCGATACGTGCCACTCGTTTCGGTAGTTGAACGCGTCGATCCAGGCGGACCGGAGGACTTGGCCGGTCCCACGGTCCGTGACGAGCCCGCTAATCGTTCGGGGCGTGACACTCTGGAACTGGGCGGCCGTGTAGGTCGCCGTCGTGTGGACCGCGTAGTCGATTTCCGTGAAACTCCCG